>JAOUQB010000234.1 GCA_029879555.1 Nitrospirota bacterium
TACCGACGCTCTTCGTGCATTACATCCCGAACTGGGGCTCTATACCTATTGGGATTATCAAGCCGGCAGATGGAACAGAGACGAAGGCCTGCGCATCGACCACCTCTTGCTCTCCCCCCAGGCGGCTGATCGGCTGGTCACGACGGCTGTTGATCGGACTCCTCGAGGAAAAGAAAAGCCCTCAGACCATACCCCCGTTTGGTGTGAACTCCGTTCGATTGAAACCATAGGTGCGTAAAGGGCTCTGGCGCTCCTGGAGAATGCACGCACCAGGGTTCAGGAATTTCCTGTCCACCATTGTGAAAATTGAGGAAAATCATCTCTTCTTTTGCCTAGCAAAAATTGTTATCCTTCAGTAGTGCCTCGTGCAGTGACGCCTCTTTTCATCTAACCCCCAAACGACGTTCTTATGGATTCTATTAAATTCGGGACTTCAGGATGGCGTGCGATTGTGGCGGAAGACTTTACCGTCCAGAATGTCCGCATCGTCTGCCAAGGTATCGCCCAGTATTTGCGCCAGCAAAAAATCGGGCAGCAGGGCATCATCATTGGCTACGACACACGGTTTTTAGGAGAACGTTTTGCGAAGGTGGTGGCAGAGGTCATGGCGGCTCATGGCATTCCCTGCTTACTGTGCGACAGAGACACGCCGACTCCGACCATTTCGTATCATGTGGTCAATCGAAAATTGGCAGGTGGGATTAATATCTCAGCCAGCCACAATCCCCCCGAATGGAATGGCCTTAAGTTTACGCCCGATTGGGGTGGACCGGCCTTACCGGAAACCACCAAAGCCATTGAGCTGCGTATTCTACCTCTGTTGCATGGCGAACACCTCAAATGGTCACCGTGGGAACGCGCTCAAAGCGACGGAATGGTGCGCTATTTTGATCCCCAACCAGACTACCTCAAAGCCTTAGAACGTCATGTCGATTGTGACCGTATTCGTAATGGACGCATTCGCGTAATCTTTGATCCGCTTTTCGGAACGACTCGTAATTATCTCGACGAATTTCTTCGACGGGCCGGCGCGAAAATGGCCATCTTGCATCATTGGCGAGACCCCTATTTTGGGGGTTTTCGGCCAGAACCCACTGACAAAACCTTGCAGGAATTAAAAGACACAGTCCTTCGGGAAGGCGCGCATCTTGGCCTCGCCACCGATGGAGATGGTGATCGATTCGGCGTCGTTGATGCCGATGGGACATTTATTCAAGCCAATGATATCTTGGCCGTTCTCTTAGATTATCTCATCAAAAGTCGGCAATGGACCGGAGCCGTGGCACGTTCGGTGGCCACCACCCATCTGATCGATGCTGTGGCGGCACACCATGGCTTGTCGGTGCATGAAACACCGGTGGGCTTTAAATTCATCGGTGAATTGCTGGGAAAAAACGAAATCGTCTTCGGCGGCGAAGAAAGTGCCGGCTTGTCGATCAGAGGCCATGTCCCTGAAAAAGACGGAATTTTGGCCGGAGCCTTGGTCGCGGAAATGGTGGCCTTTACGGGAAAAACCATTCACGAATTGCTGGATGATCTCTATGCCCGAGTCGGAAAACTCTATACCACTCGTCAAGACTTAACGATTACTGAAACCATGAAAGATCAAGTCAAACAAGTCGTGGAACATCCTCCAACCACGTTTGCCGGAATGGAGGTCGTGCAAGTCAACAAGATGGATGGCTGTAAACTGGTCCTCCCTGATGACGGATGGTTCCTCATCCGTCCATCCGGGACCGAACCCATCGTCCGCTGCTACGGCGAAGCCACCTCCCCGGAACGCCTAGAAGAAATCATGCAAGCCGGCAGAGAACTTCTCAAGACCTAAATGTTCTCTCGCTCAAGTCCTCTGTCCGAAAGGTAGGCTTTAAGCATTCCTCAACCATCTCATGGCAAACCTACCCGTCAAAAATTTTTCTCTCCAATAATAACGGTTGTCCGTTTTTCTCGCGTAAGTGTCTCGGGATAATCTCTCCGAGAGGTTTCTGTTCAGGCCAAAATGGGCTAGAATGACCACGATGCATGCTGATCACTCATCTTCCCCTTTCAGGTTCCAACGGCGCCCAAGTGCCATAAGTACACATATGGCTACCGAAAAGTTTAAAGAGATTCACATGATGACGCCTTCCCAACGTCTCCAACGAGCACTTGATTTGTCAGATGTCTGCCTGCAGCTCTCCCGTCAATGTTCCAAGACGCCCTAAACCAGATCATTGCCAAACTTGAGCAGGCTAAAAGCCAAGAGCTGCTTCAAGATTTTGGCTTAATTGGCGGTTTGGCGATTGCCGCTTGGGGAACACCTCGAGCCACACAAGATATTGATTTTGCCATCGCTCTTGGCGGCGCACAGCCCTTGGCGTTGGCCAATTTCCTCGGAGGGACCTATGAAGCCGGGGATCAAGATGATCCTCTACGTGGAGTCTTTCGGGTTCAGAGCACAGGAGACACACATCAGATTCCCATTCAACTCGTAATGCTCCCTTCCGTGTGGTCTCCGGTGCTGTTTAGTGAAGTCCAGAAACTGGAGCTTGCTCATACTTTGATACCCATCGTGTCCTGGCAAGCTCTCCTCCTCCTCAAACTCTATGCCGGTGGGCCAAAAGATATGTTGGATGCTCACACCTTATTCACTCATCAACAATCCCAACCCCTTGCCCAAGAACACGTGACAACGATGGCCCAGAAGGTTGGATTAATGAAAGAATGGAATGCGTTCGTCAAGGAAATAACCGATAGGAAAATCTAAACCTGGATCACCCCTTGCCCCACGTAAGACAGTCATGAGTTTATCAGGAGATTGTTGGTTTTTGAGAATGCCAAACAGAGCGTTAACCGGGTCGGTGATTTGAGCGTTGGTCACCACAAGCGTTCCTTTTTCTTCTCGATAATCCAACACTGTCCTGGCTTAAGACCGAAACGATCCCGAAGAGGCTTAGGAATAGTCACTTGCCCATTTTTCGAAAAAACAGTGTTCATACTTTGAATGTATGAATTCCTACTTTCTCGATCAACGATGGAACTGTTGCTGGATGATCACATGAATAGGTTGAGAGGCTTCTCAAGTGCCAATCGGTGAGAGAGCAAGTATAACTCCTGGTTACCACAGACAAAGGCGGAGAGGAATGTTGAAAATGATCTACTTCGATTATTTGTTGGAGGGAAGTAAGGTACTTCAAGTCAACAAGATGGATGGAGAAAAACTGCTCCTCCCCGATGGTGGATGGTTTTTTTATTCCTTCCTCAGGCACCAAACCCATCGTCCGCTGCTATGGTGAAGCCCAATCCCCGAATCGCCTAGAAGCCGTCATGCAAGCAGGCCATGACCTCCTCAAGGATGCCCTCAAATAAGTTTCACCAGGGAATTCGGTGAGTTTCAGATTTTCTCTCTCCATTGTTGCCCACCCAGAAAATAACCTTTGAGTCATTGAGAAAATGGGAGTGTTTCTCTAAAGCAGAGTCAACCCCTCCCGGTTCTTTTGTTCTTCTGAATGAGTCGGATTCGGAGTTCATGCTTCTCTCCGTGGTCGCGTTGCGCCACACGATGGTGTCGGAGTCGGGGCCTCAAGCTGAAACGCGAGACGCTGAAGTCTCAAACACTCCACGAGGTCACCCGCCCCGAACCCCTCTCTCCACTCACTTGTCTGGCCAGCGTGGCCGGTTGTCGATTCGACGACCCCGTCTCATCCTGGCTCAGGCATATACGCCGCGTCAGTCACCCAGAGGCGATGGAGCAGGATGGCCAATTTGCGGGCCACGGCCACATTCGCCTTGCCCTGCCCCCGCTTCTTCGCTAACTTGAGCCCCCATCGCTTGAGTGCACAGCTCCGCTTCGTTCGAGTCAGCAAGACATGGGCGGCTTCCACCAACAGCCAGCGTAGCAACTTGTCGCCTTCTTTACTGATCCGGCCATGATAGTTGGCGGCCCCGGACTGATGGACCCGGGGCACCAACCCCAGATAGGCCGCCACCTGCGTCGAGGTGCGAAACCGAGTGGGATCATCGAGGGTCGCCACATACGTCCCCGCCACTAAGGGCCCAACTCCCGGGACTTGCATCAATCGTTGACAGAGCGGATCCTGCTGCACCTGCGTCGTGACGTGACGGGCCAACGTCTTGGCGCCCTCATGCGCCTGGCGATAAATCAGGAGTAAGGGCTCCAGGGCCGTGGCCAGGGCCGGAACATGCTCCGCCACCAAGGCCTGCACGGTGGGGACGAATTGCCCCGCTGACACTGCGCCGACTTTCACCCCATGCGCTCGCAGCAGGCCCCGCATGCGGGCGGCTTGGGCCTTGGCCGTCTCCACCAACCCATTGCGGGCTTGCAGGTGAGTTCGCTGTAGGCGAGCGGCGGGCGTTTTCCGATGAACCGCCGTGTACCACCCAACCTGCGCCAGTTTTGCCAAATTCCTCGCATCTAACTTGTCGGTCTTATTCTTCGTCTGGATCACGGCCTTGGCCCGTCGGGGATCAATGATGATGACCTCATGCCCGTGCGTCTCCAGCAGCTGCGCCACCCATTCGGCTAAGGGGGCCGCCTCCACGACACACCGCAGGCGACCCAGTCCGGTCAGCGCTTCACCCAACTCACGGGCTTCGGTCGCCACCATCTGTTCCCGAAGGAGAGTGCCTTGTTCGTTGATAAGACAGACCGCACTTGTTTCGCTCGCCAGATCAATGCCACAGTCGTTCATGGGGATCCTCCTTAAGTGTGAGGCGTCGGGTGACGACCTCGAATGATCACAACGATTGATGGACTTAGGGAGGGTGCCCGCTTTTCGCTCTTCATGTCTACAGCCGCCGCTGCTTTATACCACCTGAATAATACTGAG
>JAOUQB010000235.1 GCA_029879555.1 Nitrospirota bacterium
AATACCTGGCGGATTTTTCCGTCGGGAAGGAGCCCCTAGTGAAAAAGAGGTGCTGACGAGCCGTCTGATTGACCGTCCGATTCGCCCACTCATGCCGGATGGTTTCTACTATGAAACCCAAATCATCGTGACCGTGCTTTCCATTGATCAAACAATGGCATCGGATCTCGTGGGTATAGTGGCCGCGTCTGCAGCCTTGGCGGTTTCTGATATCCCCTGTGCAGGGCCTTTGGCTTCCGTCAGAATCGGTCGAGTCAATGGAAGTTTTGTGGTCAATCCAGATCGAAGTACCCTGGAAACAAGCGAAATGAATCTTGTGGTGGCTGGCACCAAGGATGCGGTGATGATGGTGGAAGCTGGGGCCAATGGCCTGTCGGAAGATATGATGATTGATGCCATTGAATTGGCGCATGCTGAAATTAAAAAAATCATCGCGACGATCAACGAACTGCAGGTGAAGGCCGGAAAAGCCAAACGGGCGTTTCAAGCTGAACCCCTTGATGCAGAAATAGAAAAAGCCGTTCGTACGCAAGCCGCTTCGGCCATTTGTGAAGCCATGTATGTCCCAGGGAAAGCGGCTCGCCAGGAACGGTTTGATGAAATTCTTCGAGAATCCATTGATGCAGTGGCCGGTGAAGATGATGCGCGGAAGACTCAGGTGAAGAGAGCGTTTCATGAGTTGGAGTACTCAGAAGTTCGCCGAATGATTTTGGAAAAGAAAACCCGCGCTGATGGGCGAGGGTTGGGCGATGTTCGCCCCATTACGTGTGAAGTGGGTATTTTACCGCGCACCCATGGTTCAGCCTTGTTTACCAGAGGGGAAACGCAAAGTTTAGGGGTCGTGACGTTGGGGACGGCAGATGATGAGCAACGGATTGATGCTCTCGAGGGCGAATATTCTCGCGCCTTCATGCTGCATTATAATTTCCCTCCGTTTAGCGTTGGCGAGGCGAAAATGTTGCGTGGGCCGGGGCGACGAGAAGTTGGCCACGGGAAATTAGCCGAACGGGCGTTGAGTGCCGTGCTGCCCACGAAGGAAGAATTTCCGTATACCATTCGGATCGTCTCTGAAGTCTTGGAATCGAATGGCTCCTCCTCAATGGCCACGATTTGTAGTGGAACGTTGGCGCTGATGGATTCGGCTGCTCCTATCAAAGCACCGGTGGCAGGGATTGCGATGGGGCTCATCCTAGAAGGCGATCAACTGGCCATTCTGTCTGATATTTCCGGTATGGAAGATCATTTAGGTGATATGGATTTCAAGGTTGCCGGAACCAAAGATGGTGTGACGGCCTTGCAGATGGATATTAAGATCGGTGGAGTGACGCCAACGCTCATGCGGCAAGCTCTCGCGCAGGCTCGTGAGGGACGTTTGACAATTTTGGACAAGATGAGTGAATGCCTCAGTACGTCTCGCACTGAGTTGGCCGCATATGCACCACGGATCACGACGATTCAAATTAAACAGGACAAAATTCGAGATATTATCGGTCCTGGAGGAAAAGTGATTCGTGGAATTATTGCCGAATGTGGCGTGAAAATGAGTGTGGAAGATACCGGAATCGTGACGATCGCCGCCGTAGATGAGGGCTCGGCTCAAAAGGCGATGCAAATGGTGCGCAATTTGGTTGAAGAAGCGGAGATTGGAAGAATTTACTTAGGGACGGTCAAAAAGATTGTGGATTTTGGCGCATTCGTTGAAATTCTCCCGAATATGGATGGCCTCGTCCATATCTCACAATTGGCTCCTCATCGTGTGGAATCTGTCGCCGATGAAATTTCTGAAGGCGAAAAAATCCTCGTCAAAGTCTTGGAGATTGATCGCCAAGGAAAAATCCGCCTCAGTCGGAAAGAAGCTATGGCGGAACAAGCCGGGAACGATCAACCTTCTGTCTAACCCTGCCTGATTGTACGACTGTGTATAAAAAAATTGTGTTGGATAATGGTGTTCGAGTGGTGCTTGAGCGGATGTCGTCATTGAGGTCCGTCGCCCTCGGGGTGTGGGCCACCGTCGGCAGCCGCTATGAAATCAAAGGCGAGGAAGGGTACTCCCATTTCATTGAGCATATGATGTTCAAGGGCACCCGACATCGAACCGCTTCCCAAATATCCAATGAAATTGATGCCCTGGGTGGAGAAATGAATGCGTTTACCACCCATGAGGCGACCGCATATTATGTCAAAGTCTTAGATCAACAAGCGGGGGCGGCTTTTGATCTCGTGGCTGACCTGTTCCATCATTCGCGTTTTGGCGCTCGCGACATGGATAAAGAAAAACAAATCGTGATCGAAGAAATCCGAACGGTTCAAGATGATCCTGAAGATTATATTCACGAGTTACATGCCAAAGATGTCTTAGGCAATCATCCCATCGGACGACCGATTTTAGGGACGCCTCGATCCATGCAACAGATGAATCGTCGAATGTTGCTCCAATATAAGGGGAAACATTACCGACCCGAAAACACGATTGTGGCGGTAGCGGGGAACTTTTCCTTTCCCCAATTGCTAGATTACGTGAACAAGTATTTCGGGCGATGGCATTCTGAAGGGGCCGCAACGGTTTCCGCAAAAAATCAGAGTTATCATTGGCCTGAGCAGCCATCCACACGACACAGTCTCCATCAAAAACCCCTGGAACAAGTTCACCTTTGTGTAGGATTGAAGGGGCTTCCAGTCGGACATCCTGATCGGTATGTGGCCCATGTCCTCAATACCATTTTGGGTGGTGGCGTCAGTTCACGGTTGTTCCAAGAGGTCCGGGAAAAGCGGGGATTGGCCTATACGATTTATTCGCATCTTTCGAGTTTCCTCGATGGGGGAACCTTAACCGTCTATGCCGCGACACGGCCGACGGAAGTGGAAGCGGTCATAGAGCAGATTGCCAAAGAAACCAAGAAATTATGTCGGCGAGGGGTCTCAATCAAGGAATTAGAGCGTACGAAGACGCAGCTGAAAGGCAATTTGATGTTGGGCTTAGAGGGAACATATGGCCGCATGAATAAACTGGCGAAAGACGAACTCTATCAAGGCCGGCATGTTTCACTCCAAGAAATGGTTAAGGCCATTGACCGAATTACCCAGGATCAGATCCGTCAACTCAGTCAAAAGTTATTAGATCAGAAGGAATTAGTCGTGACGGCCCTAGGTCCAATACCTAAAAAAATGGCAGCAAAGTGGGGATAAGTCCAGAAAAAAACACCGGGTCAATCGCTTGACAACGAAGGTCCAGATGAGTAGCATTGTCCCTCCCCAGACCAAGCCTTTTTAAAAGGGATAATTGGGGTTGCGAGAAATCAAAAATGTTGGAAAAACGGTTGAGAGTTCGAGAAGATAAAATGGTCAAGTTGTTTTTTTCTTTTTTGTCATTCTAACACTGTAAGGAGGGAGCAGATGAAGAAGTCATCTCTACGTCGGTCGATTGTAGCTCTCTGTGCATTTGGCCTGCTCAGCATGGGAATGGCGGGAGCAGCCTTTGCGCAAAAAGGTCCTGCCGAAGGAAATCCAAAAGCAAAAGGGGATCCCGCGGATGTCACAGCTCAAGGGGATATTTCCTTCAAAGGGGTTGCAGCCACCAGTTTAAAAGGCAGAGTTTACGGACATTGGGCTGATAATCCTGATGGCGAAATTATGTTTGGTATTCAATATTGGAATACCTCAGCACCAGCCGAAGTGGGAAATCCTCCAGGCCGCGCTTCCGATGACCGCATCCAGACGTTGCCAGATCCATTAGTCTCTTGCTGCGGGTGGGGCTACCAAGGTGGAACGGATAAGAATAACCCTTATTCGGGTTGGTATACACCACAAACAACCGTTCGGTTGG
Organism: Nitrospirota bacterium; assembly: GCA_029879555.1. GTDB lineage: Bacteria > Nitrospirota > Nitrospiria > Nitrospirales > UBA8639 > Nitrospira_E. The sequence goes on from JAOUQB010000235.1 coordinate 3,824, forward strand.
CCGTAAAAGACAAAGCCCTCATGGACCAAATAACCAAAGCCGCACAGGATTTCGTAGCCATGGAAGTCCAAGTGAGTGGGCATACGGTGACTGGTTTTAAAGTCCTGAGTAACTAAAGAAAAGTTTTACTCATTAATAAATGACATATAACTTTCTAGTCGAGGAGGGAAGCCATTATGAAAGGTGCTAAGATGAAAGGATGGGCCTTTGTGGGAGCCATGGCGCTTGTAGGCACGATGGCCTCCAGTGCATTGGCAATCGAGGCATTCCAAGAACGGTTTGAATGGGGTGATTTAAGCAAGCCAACCACGCTTCGTGGCCGAGTGGCGGTTGCTGATCCTTACGACAAAGCTGTCTGGATTAATGTTGCCGTATTTGGCGGGAACGCCGAAAGTGGATATTATTGGCAAAAATATTTTCCAGGAAAGAACATTAAAATGTATGCTGCGGATGACAAGATCCTGGCAACATTAGTCGCTCTTGGAAAAGATTCATCAAGCCAAGCGGTCATGACCGATACGAAACCATCAAATTATGGTTTGGTCGAAATTGTGGTTGAAGAAAAGGAACAAAACAAGCGGGTGATTCTTTCCGCCAAAGCCGTGGATGAGGTTGCTGGAACCCCAGCAAAGCCACGTAGCATTCATAGCTTGCGGACAACTACAGTTGCGCAAGCCATTGCTAATGATAGCTGGCCACAAAATCGGAAGATGTTATATGACGTGTTGATTCCCGGTGGACCAGCAATTTCTGGCGTGATTCCTTATTCAGATCAAGGTTTAGGAGTCTGGGATCCAGAAAAATAATCTACAAAGTTTATCATGATTTTTTGAGAAAGGCCTGCGTGCTACGCAGGCCTTTCTTTTTTTGTGGCCTTTTCATTTTCTAATCGAGCTTTAAAATCGGCTAAGCGGTTCATGGCTTCGAGAGGAGTCATGGAAAATAAGTCAATCTGTTGGACTTCTTCTAAAATGATATGGGGATGGGGGGAAAATGGT
>JAOUQB010000236.1 GCA_029879555.1 Nitrospirota bacterium
TGCTCCATGACGATGTCAGAATCACACTTGATACCTGCCCCATTGCTGCATCCCTTCGCACCCTTCCGGTCCAAGTCCTGAACTGGCGACAATTGCTCTAAATTTCCCTCCCCAAAATTCTCTAGAGATTTTTCTCAATCATTTGCGGATCAATGATTTCGGGATGATCATCAAGAATGAGAGGAATATTCCAAGTCCTTGAATTTCAATATTTTTTGCAGTTTTTTGTTAATCTGTTTCAATTGCCTTGCAAATACTCTCCTTATCTGGGTCTTTTGTCTCTCTCTCTGGTCTGGGCCTTTCGGTTGATTGTTGACTAGGCTCATTCTTATTAAAATTACAAGCCTTAGGAATTCCGTAGATAGTCAGATTTCCCTAAATTGGGTTTTTCTCAGCTCACAAATTTTTAATTGGAGGAAGCACTATGTCAGCCGAACCGGATATCATTTACACCAAAGTCGACGAAGCGCCGGAGTTAGCCAGTGGGTCGTTTGTCCCCGTGATCCAAGCATTTGCCAAAACGGCTGGGGTGAACGTTGGTACGAAGGATATTTCGTTGGCGGGCCGAATCATTGCGCAATTTTCGGATAGACTCAAACCCGAACAACAGCAACCGGATGATCTCGCCTTGTTGGGTGAAATTGTGATGACACCAGAATCCAATGTCATCAAGCTTCCCAATATTAGTGCCTCCCTGCCTCAAATTCAGGGTGCGGTGAAAGAATTGCAATCTCAGGGTTATAACATTCCCGACTACCCGGAAGATCCCAAAAATGATGAGGAAAAAGCGATAAAAGCCAAGTTCGACAAAGTGAAAGGCAGTGCCGTGAATCCGGTACTACGACAAGGCAATTCCGATCGTCGGGCCTCCGCGTCGGTAAAGCAATATGCTCAAAAGAATCCGCACCGAATGGGGAAATGGACGAAAGATTCAAAAACTCATGTGGCACATATGACAGGTGGAGACTTCTTCGGCAACGAAAAATCCGCAACGATTTCCGAACAGGCTGCGGGGAAGGGTCGGATTGAATTTGTGAGCGCTGACGGCAGCACAAAGGTGTTGAAAGATAAACTGACCTTCGACAACGGAGATGTGGTTGATGCCACCAAAATGAGCGTCAGCGCGTTACGGAAATTTTTTGCCGACCAAGTGGTCGATGCCAAGAAAGATTCGGATGTGCTCTTTTCATTACACATGAAGGCCACCATGATGAAGGTCTCCGATCCCATCATCTTTGGGCATTGCGTGACCGTGTTTTTTGAGGATGTCTTTAAGAAACATGAGAAGACGTTTGCTGAGTTAGGGGTCAACGTGAATAACGGGTTGGGTGATGTGTACGCGAAGATTGGCCAATTGCCGGCAGCCAAACAAGAGGAAATTAAGGCGGATATCCTATCGGCCATTAAGAATGGCCCAAATTTGGCCATGGTTGATTCGGATAAAGGGATCACCAACTTGCATGTCCCCAGTGATGTGATTATCGATGCCTCTATGGCCGCCGCGCTTCGTACTTCTGGGAAAATGTGGGGTCCTGATGGCAAAGAACATGATATGAAGGCCATTATTCCTGACCGGAGTTACGCTGGTATCTATCAGGCCGTGGTGGATTTCTGTCGGGAGAATGGAGAATTTAATCCGGCGACGATGGGGAGTGTGCCCAATGTGGGGCTGATGGCGCAGGCGGCGGAAGAGTATGGGTCACATGACAAGACCTTTGAGGCTTCAGGCAAGGGGGTGATCCGAGTTGTCGATGGGGCAGGGAAAGAGCTGCTGCAACACGAGGTCGAAAAAGGAGACATCTGGCGAAGTTGTCGCACCACGGATATCGCCATTAAAGACTGGGTCAAGTTGGCGGTGAACCGGGCAAGGTTGTCTTCGACGCCTGTGGTGTTCTGGTTGAACAAGGACCGGGCACATGATGCCCAGATAATTGCGAAGGTGACTCGATACTTAAAAGATCATGATACAAAAGGCTTGGATCTTCAAATCCTGGCACCAGTGGACGCCATGAAACTGTCACTACAGCGCGCCAAAGAGGGGAAAGACACGATATCCGCTACTGGGAATGTGCTCCGAGATTATCTCACCGATCTCTTCCCAATCTTGGAATTGGGAACGAGCGCCAAAATGCTGTCGATCGTCCCCTTAATTAATGGGGGAGGCCTGTTCGAAACCGGTGCTGGCGGTTCCGCGCCAAAGCATGTGCAGCAGTTTGTGAAAGAAGGACATTTACGGTGGGATTCGCTTGGGGAATTTCTCGCATTGGCCGAATCATTTGCGCATCTGAGCCGAGCCAAGAACAATAAGAAGGCGCAAGTCCTTGCGGACACGCTCGATCGTGCAACTGGCCAACTCATGGATAATCGAAAGGCGCCAGGTCGGGCGTTAGGGGAATTGGATAATGCCGGGTCTCATGTGTGGGAAGCCATGTATTGGGCGAAAGAATTGGCAGCTCAAAATGATGATTCCGATTTGAAAGCCAAATTCACTCCAGTGGCCAAAGAGCTCGAGGCAAATATCGAGAAGATTCTTGAAGAACTCAAGGCGATCAAAGGCAAGCCGGTTGATATTGGCGGATATTACCATCCCTGTCCCGACAAAGTGGCAGCGGGTATGCGTCCTAGTGCCACCTTCAACAAAATCTTGGCGATCTTGAATTAATTCAAAAGTAAAGAGCTCGATAGTCGAGGGCTTGAACGAAGCCGGACTCCAATTGGAGTCCGGCTTGTTTTATTTGGGGGAATACCGATACATCTACTTGTTCAGAATGCCCTATTCACATAAACTTACATAATGGAAGTTACACAGGCAGTTCAGCCCTCTCGCCCAATGAAGATTTTACCGGCTTATACAGGACTGAGTTCTTTTGAGGAGATCCTAGATAATCCACGGGCTGTGCGCCTTTTGTGGTTAGAAATTCTTGTGAATGAGCATCTTGATCTTGCTCCTTGGCAAAGAAATCCTGCAGTGAAGAAAGCATATGAAAAGGCTTGTCAGTGGTTTACCGCCTACAAGACTCTCATTAATTCAATGATTGACCGACATCCTCTGCCTTATGATCCTCGTCCCATTGATTTCCGGGACTATCGAATCTTTGCCGAGGCCCTTCGATTTGCAACCGCTCACGCTTAATCAAATTGTTCAGGACTTAGCTGAATATTATCGGCAAACGGGGAATGCCGTCGACCTCCTTTTGATTGGAGGGCTCGCGTTGCAAGCCTATGGATATGCTGAAAGGGTGACGATTGATGTGGATGGAGAGTTAGTGGGGGAATTAGATCCATTGATGACTTTTCTTCAGCAACGCCAAATACCTGCGGACCTAGGTGAAAACATATCGGGTTGGTCCATTGTCGCCATGCCCCCTGGTTATCGGGAACGGACGTCTGTTTGGTATGAAGAACCTGGAATGCGGTTGCGCCTTTTAGCGCCAGTTGATTTTATTCTTGCAAAGCTCAGGCGTGGAACCGACCAAGATTTAGACGATGCCGAATACGTCGCAACCCAATATGAAGTCTCCCCTGCCGTGGTTCAAGCTTCAGCAGATTCGGCGATCAAGGCGTCTCCTCAAGACACAGCACTTTTCCTTTTTAAAAAAACGGTAGAGAATTTCTGCCAACGAAAAATTTCTGAGTAAATTTTTGCCCGTGAGGTTTTCTCATTTGGGAAGCAAACGATTTCACCCAAGACTATTTTCGTAGTGGTTCGCCTTGGAGTGTGATATTTATCTCACCTCACAGGAACTGTATTCCCATACTGTTGCAAGGCATACTTCAAGACCTTTGGCGCATGTTTCACCAAGGTTTCTCGTGCAATTCGATCATGGCATTGTCCGGCGAGAATCCATCCCAAGGCTTCCTCATGATCACCTTTCCGATACGATTCAATGGAATGTTTGAGGCAAGCCCGGCCTGATACGTGGCCTCGAAGAATCTTGATCGGGTAGGCTTTCACAATGTATTTCATACAGGCGGGTCCCTGCCGGGCGGTGGGTTTCACATCATTCCATATCCAATCAACGACTTCCTGGTAAGCGAGGGCATTTCCCCAGAATAGAAAGATGATTGAGATCATAAGAACAAGGCATCGTCTGCATCGAATCATGGTTACCCTACACAAAAACATTTTCACCTGGTATGTCTGCGCACGTTAGAATAATAACAGGGTTCTATTCCTTGAACACCTAGATAAACGAAGAGGAGGGTTCACATGCGTCAATTTAACAGGCAGGTTTTCGTTGTATTGTGTGTAAGCTTCATATTTTCGTATCAAGTTTGGGCAGGGAAGCAACTTGATACTCATGATGGATCAGCGATTACGATCACATCTCCCCAAAATGGAGCAATTGTCGAAAGCGCGTTTGAGCTCGTGTATTCCTTTAGAAAGGGCGTGATGGCTGATCATGCCCATGTGTTTATGGATGGAACCTATCAAAAGGGATTTAAGGGTACATTCAGTGATGTGCCATCTGGGAAACATACTATTACGGTGAAAGTGGCTACGCATGACCATGATATGGTGACCGTCTCCGACTCGATTGAGGTGATCGTCAAGTAGGGATTGCTAGCGAAAACTCTGCAATCATTGAACAATGCGCGAGACTATCCTTCTCAAAAGCACGCGGAGAGAAGAGTTAATCGATATCACCGGAGCGATTCGGGAGATTCTTGAGCGAGGTTCTCTCCAAAATGGCCTCGTGCATATCTATGCGCAGGGTGCGACGGCCGCCGTCATGGTTCAAGAAAATTGGGATGAAAGTGTGCCTCTGGATGTCGTCAATTTACTCCGCAAGCTTATTC
>JAOUQB010000237.1 GCA_029879555.1 Nitrospirota bacterium
ATAATCCACACCCCATGGCCGGTTTGGTAATCTCGCACGAACCACACACGGTCCTGACTATCTTGAGCGGGTTTCTTCTCGTCAATTTCCGTCAAATATTTGCGCCAGCCAGGTCCCCATCCCTCATCCTCAACGGAGTGTGTATCCCAAACAAAGACCTGGTCATGGTCGGGGCCTCCAATATCGAAATCCAGCCGCCAATAGGCATGGTGATTATGATCCGTGTTACAGGAGAGATTCCAACTTTGCACGCTCGGATAGAGTCGGCCGTCTTCGCTGAGATACCACGCTTGGTAGAGGTGGTACTGTCCAATTTTGGCATAGACGCCGACTTCCAGCCATTGAAGGCCATCAATGGTGTGGGTGGTCGTACAGAGTTTGTTGCCGTCGCAATTTTTATTTTTGATGAGGGTCGTAGGACTGATTCGATCTTCAAAGGGGCCGCAGCGACCGCTTGAACGCCCAAGTCCCAACCAGCTTCGAGGATCCCAGACCGGCCATTCCCGTACATATTTCACTCGAATAACAGGGAGACTGGCTTTGGCCAGGACTTGCTCACCCTCATACGCCACATTCCTAATGGCGAGCCCGGCTGCATCTTTCATTTCCAATTGCAGACGCCATTTTCCCCAATTAAAGGGTTGAGATTCCCAATCGGCAAAAGCCGTGGAATTGAGAAGGGTGACATGGAGTATCAAGAGCGTGATGAACGGTGAACGTAATGATCGCATGGGAAACACTCCTCTATGAGCTAAGAAATCGCCCTATCGTTTATTGCGGACCGGGTTCCTTCCCTGCGTCGAGCACTTGACCGTTCGTGAGGTCCACTCTGGCAAAAAACAACGCCAAACTTTCCGGCATTTCAGAAAAGGTGACCCAGAGCACTCGATCCCCAAATCCTGCCTCGTTGCTCACCCAAAAATATCGGTATTCCTCAGGTGAGGTAAGAATGGCATGGCCAGGCAGGTTCTGGACATCCTGGGCAATGCGGGCATCTTTTCTGGCCAGAGCAATTGCCTGTTCAACCTCTTCAGGACCTTCCTGGGGTTGATACCCTTGTCGGGGATCACGCTGAACGTTAGTGACGTGATTCCCCTGTAGGCAGACGTGGATGGCCGAGTTGTGACTGTAACTGTAATAGGTCAGGCGATGGGTCTTGTCGTCTGTGGAATGGCCATCGGAAAGGGATGGGGAGGGTGGGTTCTCTTCCCCATGTATCAAACAGTGATCGGTCGGGACGTCTTCATGGCCAATAAAACCAAATCGATCTCCCAAGTGCTCCCTCACGCGAGCGTCTTGTTCTGCCACCGTTTGTAAGGGCGTGGGGTCTTCCTCCACGATGATAATGGTGGGAGCATTGGCTTGGAAGGCGGAGGGGCCTGAAGAATCAACGGGTCGTCGTGGGCCTCCTTCCGGGGGCAAGGCTAAGGTTAATTCGGACAATGCGGGAGGAGAAGAGGGTAGAGGTTTTTTGGGAATATTGGAGAGCGTCACGCCGGAACAACCAACCAGTATCCCGCAAAGAAAACCGATTTCTATACACGTCCTAATGAAGAGAAAAGACGGCTTCACAAGCCACGCTCCTTTTGTTTGATCAGGAAACCACAATCACGGAATAAAAAGGGGGACGGCAATAGCAATTGGTGTGCGACAAGGGCTTACAATATAAATTCTGTAAAATAAATGCAATAGGGAGAACGGTCTGACTCGGAGAGCGCATGTGCCACGCGTTTCTACAGTTTTTGCAAAGCCAAAGGGCTAGATACGTTTTTTGATCCCTCGAGTCGGTGGGGCTTGAAGGGGATCATCAGGCCAGAAGTGTTTGGGGTAGCGGCCTTTGAGGTCCTTCTTCACTTCAGCGTATCCGCTATTCCAAAAGCTTTGGAGGTCCTGTGTGACTTGAACTGGGCGCCTGGCAGGAGAGAGCAAATGCAGGAGGACAGGAATTTGGCCATTGGCTACGGTGGGCGTTTTCGTCATGCCAAACACCTCTTGGAGCCGAACGGCCAAGATGGGGATTTCGCCGGATTGATAATCCAAGGCAATGCGAGAACCGGACGGCACTGAGAGATGAGTCGGAGCGAGCGACTCGAGTGATCGCCGTTGTTCAGCGGAGAGAAGGGCTTGTAGCGGCCAGGTCAGGTCTACCCGCTGTACCTGTGACAAGTTGGTGAGGTCAGTGAGGTACGGAGCCAGCCATATTTCAAGTGTTTGGAGAAGGGCATCATCCCTCACGTCAGGCCAGGCGGTCTCTGTCTTCATCGCCCGATGAAGAAATTGCACTCGACTTTGCCAATGACGTTGATCTTTGGACCAGGGCAGACATGAAATGCCGTGCTGGCGGATCCCTTCAATCAGCGTGGCCATCACGACATCTGGATCGGGTTTGTGCAGGCGGCTTTCCTTGAGGATGAGTTCGCCTAATCGTAGTAGCTTGGTGGCCAGCACAGATTGGGTGCCTGGATTCCAGGTGATTATATCCTGAGCCTGAAAGCGTTCAGAGAAATGCTTCACGAGATCATCTCGAAGGATGGGGGCAGCCAGATATATCCGGGAGATGGGCTGGACACCGTCAAGGTCGGCGATCACGAGAAACTCGTCATGCTCTAATGGATGAGGTTGGTGAAATTGAACGAGTCGCCCATTAGCCATTTTGTACCGGCGGCTCCCATCAGACTGTTGTTGAGCAATGCGGTCGGGATAGGCCAGTGCTAGTAAAATGCCCAGGTCTTCGTGGTCCTGCTTGGAGGGGTTGGCCTCTTTCCCAATTCTAAGTTTACGCTGCCAGCTTTGTGAAGTGTGAGAGATTCGTTGGACGATCCCCGAGGTGATGCTCCGATTAACCTGATGGAGATATTCTTCCATTCGCAAACGAAGGTCGATCAGTCCTTGTGCCGTTGTTCCCTTCAAGAAGGCCGGCTCGCTAAGAATAGCGGCCAGGTCACAGGCCATCGTGCCCAGACGCATTCGGGTTCCTCGTACGATCATATGGGCTAGTCGTGGGTGAAGAGGCAGGTCGGCCATGGTTCGTCCTTGGTCTGTGACCTGTCCCTTATCATCCAGGGCGCCGAGAAATTGAAGAAGTTCCCGCGCATGCGCTAATGCGCCGGCCGGGGGCGAGTCCAGCCAAACAAGCTCTGATTCGTCATGAATACCCCAAACAGCCAGCTCTAAGGCCAGGGCGGTCAAGTCGGCCTCAAGAATTTCGGGGGGTGTGCGTATGGCTAAGGTTCGTTGGGTCGCTTCGGACCAACAGCGAATGCAGAGGCCGGGTTCCAGTCGCCCAGCGCGACCGCGTCGTTGTTCTGCCGATTGCTGGGAAATGGGAATCGTCACTAATCGACTCATGCCGCTTCGGACGTCGAAACGGGGCACGCGCATCAGTCCGGTGTCCAGCACGACTCGGATGCCTTCAATCGTCAAGCTGGTTTCCGCAATGTTTGTCGCCAACACAATCTTGCGCCATCCAGTTGGAGGGGGAAGAATGGCCTGGTCTTGGGCCTGGGATGGGAGATTTCCATAGAGAGGGGCAAGAAGGACCTGGTGAGGGAGCGAACCTTGTGCCAGGTGCTCGTTGACTTGTTGAATTTCCCGTACGCCGGGTAAAAAAACCAAAAGATTGCCTGACTCGGTGCGCAGGAGATTCTGAATGAGGCGAGCGACGTGTTGTGTGAATGTGGATTTTTCAAGCGGTCCGCTATATCGCGTGTCAACTGGAAATCGTGATCCTTCGCATGTGAGTACCGGCGCGTCTTTCAGTAGTTGGGGAGTCAAGGATTGAAGGTCCAATGTGGCCGACATGATCAACAGGCGAAGGTCGGGGCGAAAGAGCGATTGCGATTGGAGCGTTAAGGCTAAGCCCAAATCAGCCTGAAGGCTACGTTCATGAAATTCATCAAAGATGACGAGCCCATACTCATTGAGTGAAGGATCATGTTGAAGGATGCGAGTGAGGATGCCTTCCGTGACGACTTCGATTTGTGTGGCCGAACTGATTTTTGTATCCAACCGGGTTCGATACCCAACGGTCTTTCCGACAGATTCATTCAAAAGGCGTGCGATGTAGGTAGCGGCCATGCGGGCTGCCAAGCGACGCGGCTCCAACATCAAAATCTTCTTGTTCCCGAGCCACGGTTCATGGATCAGGGCCAATGGCACCTGAGTGGTTTTCCCCGCACCGGGTTCCGCGGTCAAGAGCGCAAGGGAGTGGGTCCGCAAGGTGTCTTGTAATTGAGGGATGACGTGGAGTATGGGGAGATGGTTGAGGGTCATGTGGTTTCGACTCGGTAGGGATTGCGGATGATGAAGGTGCTTCCCCCAGTATTGTTGATAAAACGTGGCCTGGATTGACTTGTAATATTTGTGAGATTGGTCATACCATATCACTGGCTTTCGCGGTAAACTGAATAATTATGGAAGAGAGCTTGTTCGAGGAAGAGGATAGGGTACATGGGTTCGATTCTAGAATAACTTGAGGATAATACAGCAACCCAATCAGGAGGAGAAAAGGAAATGGAAACAACCCGCGTCGTTCAGGCAGCCCTATGGCTTGGTGGAATCCTAGGATTAGTCTTCATGGGATCTTTCGGGTATGCCCATGCATTAAGCCAAGGGACATCCATAAATATGGTGACGGTTGATGGACATCTGGTTCCAGATATCGGTCCTTTACCCACGGCCATTCCTCAACCGGCGACGAACTTGAATTACGCTGCCAAAGTTTCACTCGGGAAACAACTCTATTTTGATGAGCGACTGTCTAAAAATAACGC
>JAOUQB010000238.1 GCA_029879555.1 Nitrospirota bacterium
AAGCAATTCTACGGCCTGGCTAAATTTGTGTTCTGCACCGCTGGCAGCCAGTTTAAGTACTGGCAACATAAGTGTCTGATAGTCAGGTATGGCCACGATTTTCAATAGTCCTTTTTATGCATAACAATAATTAGAATTTAACTTCTAGAAAAATGGCCTTATACAGTTTAGTGGTGAAAGAGCAAGTCGTACTCTAGGTAAACCATTGCAAGTATGTTATCTGAATTTTGAAATAACTGCACCGGAAAATTCCGAATTTAGGCGAAGGCTGATTTCTTATTCTTTTAAATGGGGAGTGCGCGGTTGCCTCACGGCTTTTCCGGCAATGGTCATCAAAATTCGATGGGGGATTATTTTGCTGATCCAGAGGGCCAGGCGTCCTTGCCAGCCGATGGTTACCAGGGTGCGTTTCGATTTTAGGGCTTGCAAGGAAGTCTGGACGACTAGCTGGGGAGATTGGGCAAAAAAGACGTGTTTTGGCTGATGCCTGGCGGTTTGATGAAAGTCGGTATCGGTAAAGCCTGGACAGCAGACTTGTATGGTGACGCCTTGATCTTGAGTTTCCCGGGCTAGGCCTTCGGAAAAGGCAATGAGGAACGCTTTAGTGGCGGCATATTCCGTCATATAGGGTATGGGAAAAAACCCGGCCACAGAAGCCACAGTAATAATGTCACCGTGTTGGCGCGCGAGCATGTCAGGCAAAAACAATCGAATACTTTCCACAATGGTGTTGATATGCAGTTGAAGCATGTTGTGAATGCTGCCCATGGGCATGTCCACAAAATCTCCATACCGTCCAAAGCCTGCGTTGTTGATGAAGAGCGAAACCTCTGAGCGGTAAGACCGAGCCAGGTCATATAATGTTTGGGCTGCTCGCGGTTGGCTCAGGTCTAGTGATTCCATCCAAATCTCCCTTTGAGACATGTGAAGAAGTTCCTGCCGTAAGGTCTCTAGTCGAGCCTTATCTCGTCCAACAAGGAGTAAGTCATAACCCTGGCCTGCGAGGGCTCTGGCATATTCGGCCCCAATGCCTCGAGAGGCTCCGGTGACAATGGCGAATGGTGCAGGCGGCTTCAGCGTTGTATTCCTTTTATGAGTATACGGGAGGTTTTCTTATATCTGGTGTTGTTGAGGCAGACATCGGGTGATGACGACAAACAAAGATGGAAATTTTTGATAAGAGAAGGAACGCCATGCATGAAAAATATTAAGAACACGTGTTGTTTGGCCGATTGATTCCTTATGTGTGGGTGCTTCTTGCATAGTGTGCGCGATCCCCATAAGCAGGGCAGTTATTCGTGATAATCCTCCGAACGATGGGATGAATATGTCTGAATCGTATGATTCTGAATCAGCTTCAGGTGTGTTGGAAGCGGTAGAGCCCTGTTCTTCGACCTCTGAGCCTTCCAAACCAGAAAGTCTGGAGCAAGCACTCGCAGGAATTGAAGCGGAGGCTGGTGACCTTGTCAAAACCACGAAACAGGTCATGGCTTCATTTAAAAAGATCAAGGACGCTGCGAAAGTGGGGGATCTCGTCAAGCTTCGTAAGCTCTTGGATGAAGGCAAGTCGGCGACGCTGGCGTTGGGGTGTGATTTTCTCAAGACGCAGGAACGTCTCAACTTCGATGAGGCCAATTATCTCGCCGGGAAAGATTTTCGTCAGGAATTGCTGGAAACTGCTCAACACATGGGCGTCAATCTCTACGAACATGATGGCTATTTATTTTCCTACCCAGTCCTTTTGAAAATTTTACATAAAGAACGTGCTGTGTCTATCGACCGGATTCGGGAAAGTCGGTTACGCCCATCGGTTCTCGTCAATCGGCTGAAGGAAGTCCAAAACAAACCTTTACGGTTTAAGCCCCAGACTTTTTTAGAAATGCTCTATACCGCCTATTCTCTTGTGGTGGCTGGTCGAGGCAAACATCTTGTGGGGAAAGGGACGGTTATTCCCCTTTTAGAGCTGTATCAATTGTTGACCTTATTGCCGTGGCAGGCCAGTGAATACAACCGGCAAGAGTTTGGGCGCGATGTGTATTTATTGGATAAAAGCGGAACGATTTCGACGAAAAATGGACATCGTGCAAATTTCCACGCCAGTACAGGTGTGCGGGATGTCTCGAAAACTTTGACAGTCATTGCACAGGGAGGACGGGAAAAAACCTACTACGGGATTTCCTTTGTCAAAACAGGATAACCAGGCTGGCTTGTCGTAAAGTTTCCCTAGGGGGAGCCGACAAGAGGAAGCAGAGTAACAGGATGTTGAGGGAAAAATTATGTCTCCACAGGAATGGTTGAAAGTACTGAAAACGGCCTATCTCCAAGGGTTTATTCGCCAAGGTGGATCGTCGGTCAAATTTGTCGTGGTTGAAGAGGCGGGCGACACCACGGCGGTGGTTTCTGGGGTTGGAGCCCTGGCTCGTGAGGAGGGGTATGTCACGATCGAAACCGATTCTCAACACACGAAGGTGCAACTCATCGATTTATTGTTCCAAGAAATAGCCAAACAAGTGGATTGGGAGGTGCTGGCCTTTGACTGTGTGCGAAAGTTATTTCAAGAGAATAACCGTCGCATTCCCGATCAACGTGATGCCTGTAGCTGGGGATTTTTAGCATCACTCAATGACTGCGATGAAGCCACCATTCAGCGGGATGTGAATTCCTGGTTAGAAGGCTCTTTGTTCCAGGACTTTCAAATGAGTCGGGAATTCCGCTTGGCCATGATTCAGCTCTGTGTGGCTCAGCTTGATCCGGCAGGGCGCCAATCCAAAGAGGCTGAGGCCATTCTCGCCTGGCTTCGTGGGGAGTTGCGTCAGATGTCCGTGTTGAAAAAAATGCTCATTTTCCAAAAAATTACACGTAGCAATGCCCGTGATTTGATTGCGTCCTTTTCGCATTGGGTCCGTCTCATTGGCAAGCCGGGTGTGGTCCTCACCATTGATATCTCAGCCTTCATGGGCACAAAGAAGGGGGACCATTCCGAGGCCTTAAAATATTCGCCTTCTGCAGTCATGGATGCCTATGAAATGCTGCGGCAGTTTATTGATGGCAGTGATGAAATGGAAGGCCTCCTGTTAGTGGTGATCACGCCAAAGGCTTTTCTGACGGATCAACGATTGGGGTTGAATCGTTATGAGGCCTTGAAGCTTCGCATTTGGGATGACGTCCGTGATAAATCGCACCCCAATCCTTTTGCGCCGATGGTTCGAATTACCGAGGAACCTACCCATTTCGTTGAGAACCGGTTGGTAGCCCGAGTGGGAAGTCGAAAAGACGATGTTCAACATCAACGGGTCATTGAGTCTTTACGTGCCGGGGTGCCCAGTCCTGGAGCCGTCAAGGCCTTAGGGTGTCCTCAGCCCACGGTGAAGTCGAAATTTCAGCAAATGTTACAAGAAGCACAAGCCAGTATTCAGAAAGGTTGGACAACCAAGGGGTTATTGATCGAAGGTGGCTTTGGAACGGGCAAATCACATCTCTTGGAATCGCTGAGACATGCCGCCCTGGACTCCAGATTTGTGTGTAGTAAGGTCGTGATTAGTAAGGAAACACCCCTCTATAGTCCGGCCCTCATGTTTCGGGCGGCAGTGGGTGCCGCTGATATTCCTCAAAAACGTGGCGATGCCTTGGCGGAGGTGGCCGGTGAGTTGAATTTTAAAAGTCCGCAATACGCGGAATTCTATGAGTGGGTACATCGACAAGGCGGGGAAATTGATGGGCGATTTGCCGCGACGTTGTTTCTCTATGAACGGATGGTGAATGACCCCGAATTGAGTCATCGGATGATTCGCTTCTGGGCTGGGGACCCGTTATCGGATGTCGAGATTAAACGCTATCTCAAATCCTGCGATTCCTCGGTGTCCTATCGATTTGAGCGTGTGTCTCCCATGGAAATGGCTTTGCAACGTTTTAAATTTGTGTCTCGGCTCATGGTTGCTGCGGGCTATTCCGGATGGATCTTGTTGATTGATGAAGCAGAAATTATTGGGCGGTACTCCTTTAAACAACGTGCGCAGTCATACGCCGAATTAGCCCGATGGTTGGGCCGTCTCGAAGCCTCAAGTTTTGCAGATTTGGGCTATAAGTCCGGGTTGGCGGCTGTGATGGCACTGACAGATGACTTCCAAAGCGCCATTTTGGAGGAGAAGGGCGATCGGGAAAAGGTTCCGGAAAAATTGCGGGAATCCGGGTCAGAGACGGATTTAGTCCTCTCTCGCCAAGCGGAGCAAGGTATGCGACTGATCGAGTGCGAGCGAATTCCCCTGGTTGGTCCCTACGATCAGTTAGTTGAAGAAATTTATCATAAAATTCGCACCATTCATGGAGCCGCCTATGGGTGGGACCCCCCCCAAGTTCCAACCATTGAACGATTATCCAGTACTCGGATGCGGGAATATGTGAAGGGTTGGATTACGGAGTGGGACCTTAAGCGGTTGGATCCAAGCCTCAAGGTTGAAATTGAATTGTCGGA
Source organism: Nitrospirota bacterium (assembly GCA_029879555.1). Classification (GTDB taxonomy): domain Bacteria; phylum Nitrospirota; class Nitrospiria; order Nitrospirales; family UBA8639; genus Nitrospira_E. The sequence goes on from JAOUQB010000238.1 coordinate 4,472, forward strand.
AATCAAACAAGATTATTCAGAAGACATTGAGTTGGAAAGCGAACAGGAAGACGCGTTACAACCGGCCTTGGTGGAATCTCCCTAAGTCGTCAATCTCACTATTAAAGGAAACGCAAAATGGAGTTACGACCTCAAGAATGGTTCCAGACCATTCGGCAAGAATATCTCCAACGTTTTGTTGGACAGGGCGGATCGTCGGTGAAATTTGTCGTGACGCCTTCAGAGGCCGATCGAGTCCAGGTCCAAAAGCAATTGGTGGCGTTGGCTGAGAGAGAGCACTATGCTTCTGAAGGC
>JAOUQB010000239.1 GCA_029879555.1 Nitrospirota bacterium
AAAGTCTCGTTTGATGATAGCGCTCTCTACAAACATCCTGACATTCAAAAATTTCGGGATCTACACGAAGAAGAGCCCATGGAAATTGAGGCGGGGAAGCATAACCTCAATTATGTGAAACTCGATGGTGATATTGGGTGTATGGTCAATGGGGCTGGGTTGGCGATGGCGACCATGGACGTCATTAAGCTTGCCGGTTCCGAGCCCGCCAATTTTTTGGATGTCGGCGGCGGTGCCACCAAAGAGACCGTGGCCGCCGGATTCAGGATTCTGCTGAAAGACAAAAAAGTCAAAGGGATTTTCATTAATATTTTTGGTGGGATTGTCCGTTGTGAACGCATCGCCCATGGCGTGATCGAAGCCGCCAAGGAAGTGGGCATTAAACTCCCCGTCGTGGTTAGGCTCCAAGGAACCAATGCGGAAGAAGGGCGAAAGCTGCTGGCCGATTCAGGTTTAAAGGTCGAAGGGGTTGCCGACCTCTGGGAAGCCGCCCAACGGATTGTGGCACTACGAAAAAAGAAAAAATAATATCGCTATTGAAATCATTCTTCTCGATTGGTGAAAGGTGACGTCGCATGAGTATTCTGGTTAATAAAAATACACGAGTGGTCGTTCAGGGCATTACGGGAAAAGAAGGATCGTTTCATGCAACGCAGTGTAAAGCGTATGGGACTCAGGTCGTTGCAGGGGTGACACCTGGAAAGGCTGGGCAAGAAGTCGAAGGGATCCCTGTCTTTAACTCGGTGCGTGATGCCGTGAAGAAAACCGAAGCCACCACGTCATTGATTTTTGTCCCTCCGCCATTTGCCGCTGATGCGATCTTAGAAGCTGCTGACGCGGGAATTTGGCTGATTATTTGTATTTCGGAAGGGATCCCGGTCAATGACATGGTCAAAGTGAAGCGTGCGCTCCATGGACGTGCCACGCGTCTCATTGGTCCCAACTGCCCAGGTATCATCACGGCTGACGAATGCAAGATTGGCATCATGCCGGGTTTCATCCATAAAAAAGGTCGTGTGGGTGTGATTTCTCGAAGTGGCACCCTCACCTATGAAGCGGTGAATCAGCTCACCAAGTTAGGTCTTGGCGAAACCACGTGCGTAGGTATTGGTGGTGATCCCATCATTGGTACCGGCTATATCGATTTACTCCACATGTTCCAAGAAGACGATGAAACCGAAGCCGTGGTCATGATTGGAGAAATCGGCGGCGACGCCGAAGAGAAAGCCGCCGCGTTTATTGCAAAAGAAATGACCAAACCCGTGGTGAGTTTCATTGCCGGGATTACGGCACCTCCAGGGCGTCGTATGGGCCATGCTGGGGCGATTATCACGGGTGGTAAAGGTACGGCTGCGGATAAGATGGCCGCCTTGGAATCCGCTGGCGTGACGGTCGTGAAAAATCCTGCAGAAATTGGCGTGGCGGTCCAATCGGTTTTGGGTTAAGGTTTCACGCTCCCCCGGTACTTTCTCCTGCGCTCTTTTCTCTGAGGCTAAGCCTCGTCCTGGCTGAATTTCAGTGCCACGTCTTTTTCAAAAAAATCAAAAAAATCTTCAATTTTCACGTTTTCCTGAAGCCCGTGAGAACTGTTATGTTGCCTCCTATTCATTCCATCATGAGGAGGGGATAACCTATGTCACGTAAATATGTGGCGTTTGATATCGAAACAGCTAAAATATTGCCGGAAAACTTTGGTGATCTTCATGATCACCGGCCACTAGGCATTACCTGTATGGCCACCTGGTGCAGCGATGAGCCTTCCGCCAGGACATTTTATTCCAAAAATCAAGATGGCTCACCAGCTCCGCAAATGACCAGGGAAGACGTCGCGGCTTTTGTCGAACATCTCAAAACCAAATTACAGGAAGGCTATACCATCATCACCCATAATGGGCTCGGATTTGATTTTGTGATTGTGGCAGAAGAATCGGGAAAAGTTGATGACTGCCGTGACTTGGCGATGACGCATGTCGATATGATGTTTCATTTCTTTTGCGGGAAAGGGTTTGGCATTGGGTTGAATGCTGCAGCCAAGGCCATCGGCGTCAGTAAGCCTGCCGATGTCGATGGTTCGGTGGCCCCGAAGTTATGGAAAGAGGGTGATTATCAAACGGTGCTAGATTATGTGGCCCAAGATTGCCGGTTAACGTTAGATGTGGCCCTAGCTAGCGAGAAAGCTAAAAAAATCAGTTGGATAACCAAAAAAGGAACCACGTCTCACTTCGAGTTACCTGGTGGGTGGCTAACAGTAGAGGAAGCCTACCTGTTGCCGGAACCTGATACGTCCTGGATGGACAAGCCATGGCCCCGATCAAAGTTTACGGAGTGGTGGTAGTAGGGTTCGTAATTGCCATGCTCCCTTTCACTCCCACCTAGGCTGTTTTGATAATTGCTCTCCGTTTCTTAATGTTGACGAAATCTTGTTTGATGTATATCCTAATGTATATACATAATGGAGGGCCACAGTATGAAAACCGCAAAAATTTTTCGTAGTGGGAATAGTCAGGCTGTGCGAATACCAAAGGAATTTCAGTTGGAAGGCGAGGAAGTGGAAATTCAAAAAAAAGGCGATTCTCTTGTTCTTCGTCCAAAGAAGAAATCATGGTCGTCCCTTGTCGAAAGTCTCGATAAATTTACGAAGGATTTCATGGACAACGGACGGAAGCAGCCGACCATTCAGAAGAGGAACAAGCTGTTCCCGTGAAAGTCTTGCTGGACACAAACATCTGTATCTACATCATCAAACGGCAGCCACCTGCTGTCCTGGAGCGTTTTACGGGGTTTGCCATTGGGGATGTTGGAATATCGGTCGTCACTTTGGCGGAATTGGAATATGGAGTGAGCAAGAGTCGGGATATGAAAAGAAACCGGCATGCGCTTGAGCAGTTTATTGAACCATTAGAGGTTGCTCGGTTTGATCCGGAAGCCGCTGTTATGTATGGAACGATAAGAGCGGTTCTTGAACAGAAAGGGAAACTCATCGGTTCAATGGATTTATTAATTGCCGCCCATGCGCGTAGTTTGGATGTTCGTTTGGTCACCAATAATGAAAGTGAGTTTAGGCGAGTCCCAGGGCTTCGGATTGAAAACTGGGTATCGTAATGCTGGGATACAATCGAGTCGTAAATGAGAAATAAGATTGTAAGTTTTTGGAGAATTTAAAGGTTTCAGCTATTCATTGCGAATGAAAGGAAAATGAGAAAATGGCGCTATTGATTGGGAAAAATTCTGTGGTCAGTGTAAATTATACCCTCACGGACGATGCCGGAAAGGTGTTGGATAGTTCCGATGGTTCGAAGCCGATGTTGTATTTACATGGTTCGGGACAAATTGTACCAGGCTTAGAAAAGGCATTAGAGGGAAAAGGAGAGGGCGATGCTTTGAAGGTCAGAGTTGAACCAGCTGAAGCCTATGGAGAAGTCATACCGAACGGTGTGAAGACGATCGAACGCGCAGCGTTTGAGGGCGTCGATGTCGTGGAGGTAGGAATGGCCTTCGAAGCCCAGGCACCGGACGGTAGTGCCCAGCATATCATGGTGACAAAGGTAGAGGGTGATAACGTCACGATTGATATCAATCATCCCTTAGCCGGTGTCGCGCTCAATTTTGATGTCAAAATTGTGAGTGTCCGGGCGGCGACAAAAGAAGAGCTGGAGCATGGGCATAGCCATGAGGGTGATGGGCATAGTCATTAAATCGTTGAAGCCGTAGAATAGTGTTAGCTAACCAAAGACTTTCCCCCAAGTTTCTATTCCCAAATTATTCAATTATTGGATAGATACCGGGTATCGGCCCGGCAGCCGAGGTCCTTTTGTTTCGGCAAAAGGACCCAAAACCATTGACGCCCCGTTTGGCAAGATCGGAGGGGAAGCCTGTCGACCTGTGGAGTGCGGACCAACTCGCTATGCTCAAACAAGGTCCGCCAGCTGATAAGAGCTTTCCTGCTTTGGGCCAAATGGCAGGCGTCGAGAGGTGCACGCTCGTAAGAATTTCAGGTTAGCACTGTCCATTGTTGGTTGAAAATAGGAGTTGAAAAAGTTCGCCAGCGGCGTTCTCGTCGCTTAGCCCTGCTCACGTACTAAACGTACGCTCCGCGCGTCAAACTGCCTGCGGCCTTGCTGGACGAAACTTTTTGAACATCCTGCCAGATGGTTTGTGCCGGGGGTGGGATGTTACGTAAGATTGGCAATAAAAAATTGAAGGCAAAAGGGTTAAGACGTCTCGGTCAAGAAATCCCTAAGACGGTTCTACGGATAGATAATCAGATTTTCGCATTTTATTCGGATCAGCCTAATGATTGTTAGGAAGATTTGAAGATATGAATAATGAAAAATTAATCGAAAAAGCGGAACGCTTAATCAAATTAGGGGGTAAAGCATTAAAGACTAATTTTGTAGATTCACACCACACCGTCTGGGTTTCCTCAGAGATTTTTGGTCAATTCAGGTCCTCTTCTCTTTCCTATCTTCGCAAAGTTTTCGGAGAGAACCATCCACATTATCTGGAGTTCAATGAGAAGGTTACTAGACCCTATAAGTCTACAACCGACTGGGGTATTGGGATTATCAAGGCTGCGAAAAATGAAATTGAATCCGGATGGGTTGAGTCACTAAAAGGAATTGTATCGAGTGAATTGTTCTCAAGTTTTCTTGAAATGGCGGAGTATCTTCTTCAGGACGGATACAAAGACCCTTCGGCGGTGATGATAGGAAGTGTTCTGGAGCAACATCTTAGAGCACTGTCCATTAAG
>JAOUQB010000240.1 GCA_029879555.1 Nitrospirota bacterium
ATACTGTCATCTGAGGGCAAGACAAATAAAAGAGGCAACACGCAGGCAAAAAATATCCCCACGCCTCCAAAGACCGGCGTCGGACTTTGGTGCCAACGATCCTGCGTTGGCTGCACGACATACCCGTATGCCAATGCCACTTTCCGAACGAGAGGCGTGAAAATGACGGCCAACACAAAGGCTGCCAACAACACCAGGATCATAGTCATTGGTACAGTCATGAGGCTAAGGAAATGGGATGTCGCTTACAATGCTCAATAATGTTCAATAAAATTTCTTCAATGCTGAGTGTCGGGCTATATCCAACTAGGTTATGGATTTTCTCAAGAGAAGGAACTCGTCTTTCCATATCTTCAAAACCCGCTTCGTAGGCCCGGTCATAGGGAATGAATTGAATCTCGGAATGTGACCCCGTTAACTTTTTAACTAACTGAGCTAGTTCCGCAATACTCATTTCATGAGAGCTTCCAATATTGAAAATTTCTCCAATGGCTTGTGGATGCTGCGAAATGAGAAGTAAGGCCCGAACCACATCTTTCACCCAACCAAAACATCGAGTCTGAGTACCAGACCCAAATATGGTAATAGGCTCATGCGTTAAGGCCTGCGCCACAAATCTCGGAATCACCATTCCATATTGACCGGTCTGCCGTGGGCCAACGGTATTAAAAAAACGGGCCACGATCGTTGGGCATTGGCGCTCTTTCCAATAAGAAAGAGCCAGAAACTCATCGAGGGCTTTCGAACACGCATAACTCCAACGCCCCTTGGTTGGCGGCCCCATGACTAAATCATCATCTTCACAAAAAGGAATACGAGTCGATTTTCCATACACCTCACTGGTTGAGGCTAACACCACTTTCTTCTGTTTTTTACTGGCAAGCTCTAAAACAACTTCCGTGCCCTTCACATTCGTCTCAATAGTCCGAACGGGACTCTCGACAATTAATTTGACTCCCACCGCTGCCGCTAAATGAAAGATGGTATCCGCACGATCAATCAGGTCGGCCATAATCTGCCGATTCAAAACTGAATCAAAATACTGATGGAAACGCGGGTGCCCTTGAAGATGAGCAATATTTTCCACACTTCCAGTAGACAAATCATCGATGATGAATACTTCGTCGCCCTGTTCTAATAAGGCTTCAGCTAAATGCGATCCAATAAATCCTGCTCCACCGGTAATTAAGATTTTCACGTCGTACACCCTAATTGAAAAAAACAGGTAACGGTGCCATCGCGACGAACAGTCATAATTTCTTCCTTTACCCGAATAGCCTTAAGACGTGAGGATACCTTTTTTGCCCAGCTCACTCAGATATAAATGGTGAACGTCATCGACTAAGCGATCCAAACTAAAATTTCCCAAAGCAAAGGCTTGCCCAATTCTCCCCATTTCCTGCCCTCGCTCTGGGTGGCTTATTAAATACTCCAATGCCCCGCTTGTCCCATCTAGATCATGTGATTCCACCAAGATGCCATTCTCATATACCATAAATTGTCCACCATCCTGCCCCTTCACCACTTGACTTTTTCCGACCATCAAATCTTTCACACCACCCACGTTGGTGGCGACAAATGGCTTCCCCGCGGCCATCCCCTCTATCAAGGCAACAGGAGTTCCTTCATTCAGCGAGGTTAAGACCACAGCATCTAATGTGGAATAAATTCCCGCCATGTCCTTCTCCCAGCCCACCATCTTAAACCGTGCCGTACCCTCAAACTCTTCGATACAAGCCCGCAAGGAACCTTCCAAGCTTCCACCGCCCACAAGCACCGCTGCGAGGGCCCCCTGAGATCTTCCATCAGCATTCGGCTGTATCTCTCGTCGACGCATCAATGACTGAAAGGCCTTAATAAATAGCAAGGGGTTTTTAATAGGTTCGAGTCTTCCGACAAATCCAAATATGTAATCTCGGGGGGTAAGTTGCCAAGCTCCTCTTTTGTTGTCTTGAGAAATTTTCGCGGGATGAAAAGAGGAAAAATCGAAACCAAGGGGAATAATTTGAAATTTATGTTCAGGGGCAATACGGTACGTATCGACAAGCTCTCTCATCTGACTCCTGGATAAGACCACAAGGACATCGGTGAAGCAAGCGAGAGCTCGCTCAATCAACAAAAATATCTGGGTTTTGATATATCCAAAGTACCCGTGAAACACATGCCCATGAAACGTATGAATCCGAACGGGCACTCTCAGCAACCAGCCAGCAATTCGTCCCAGGGCACCAGCTTTCGCAGTATGGGTATGAAGAATATCAGGACGCCATTTTTTCAATTCCCCAAATAATCGAAAAAATGCCTGCACATCTTTAATGAGAGAGACCTCTCTGGACAACGAGGGAATCAGGAAAAATTTAATTTCCTTCTGAACCACCTCGTGAGTCATATCACCCTCATCTTGCCCAACGACTCCTGTGAATAGGCAACAATCAAATCCCCTGAGGCGAAGCTCCTCAGAAAGAGAGATCGCATGGATCGCCGGCCCCCCGATATTTAATCTGGCAATTACCCGAGCGACTTTAATGCCCGCGACAGAACCCATCGTCACAATGGCGAAAAACCTTCAGACGAATGAGAAGTCAAAGCTCTGTCCATAGAGACCCATCCAAAGAGGGCATGCTCAATCAGATTTTTGGCGATCGACCCAGGACCAAATATTGACCGAGTGTCGCTCAAGGCAAAACCCCAGAGCAACAAAAAGTAAAAAAAGATAGACAATAGGTCCATGAAACATATCATCAAAACTATTCCTGACCATCACACCAATGGTCATAAGACCAATTGCCAGAGCCAGATGGAACTGGAAGGAATCATGTCCCACAAACTTCCTCAACAAGGAATCGGAAGCGGAAAGAATCTTCCAAAACAGCCATAACAAAAAAACCAAGCCAGGAATACCCAATTGAACCGCAGCACCAAGAAACATATTATGAATATGCTTGTGAATTTCATTTGGCAAATTGGGATGAAGGATCTGAAAAGCGTGCTTCCCAAATCCAGCGCCAACAACTGGAGAATTCTGAATATCCTCCAACGCGACATTCCAGGTATTGAACCGCAGCTTCAAGGTGTTTGGATTCGAAAAATCATTCTTGGCGAGGACATGTTGAAATTCACCGGAAAGATTCACCGCCATCAGCATAACCACGACACTGAACAATACGATCCCAACGGATAGAAAAAACTTTTCCGTGATCTTAAAAATAAAAAATAGACTAGTCTGGACCAAGACGACAAGCCATACGGATCGTGTATGGACCAAAAATAAGGCTAGCGGGTAGACACAACTCACTAGACTATTGACGACTTTCTCCCACGCAAATTCTTGACTGACCCAGCTTAAGCATAGAAATGGACCACCGATAATCAGATAATTACTCAACCATTGGTGCGCACCAAAAAATGACCCCGCTCGAACATCCATAGAAAATGCTCTCGCACCAATCACAAAAAAATCGATCACTTCGATGAGGCATAACAGCCCCAAGCCAATTACAAATGCATGCAGTATCGCTTTCACCTGCGATCGGTTTCTGACCACCTGAAGGACAAACCAGAAGATGAGGAACCTTGGGAGTGCCTTCCTCCATTCTGCAAAGCTATAAACTGGATCTACAGCAAATGGAAGCGTAAGGACAATCCAGCCAAGAAAGATCAAGATGGGCACATCTAATGACGTTGGCATGTAGGAAACCGATTTTTGGTAATAGACCTTAAGAAGCCACAGACCTACCAATGCGAGGAAAACATACTCGCTGATGTGACTCAAAACATTAAAGCAAAGAAGAAATGTAAGGCCAACCAAACCATAAGAAAGGCTGCGATCAAGGGAACGTACTGATTGCGATGATGCGATGGAGTTCAATATCCTAGTATCATTTTCATGGGCCCTTCTATAGCCCACGGGCAATAAGGTCATGAAGATGGATCATACCGACGACTTTTTCCTGGCGATCTAAAACGGGCAACACCGAAATGGGCCTCTCTCGTTTCTCCATGAATTCCAACGCAGTAACCGCTTTTTCATCAAGATAGACCCAACTTGGCTTGGCATTCATCACGTCAGAGAGAGTCATCGTAAACAAATCTTGGCCGCCCTCCAACGTCCGGCGGATATCATAGTCAGTAATCAAACCTAATAGACGTTGCTGATCATCAATAACTGACACGGCTCCCGCTCGCTTGCTCGTCATTTCGCAGAGCATCGCACGAATAGACTGGGACGCATCAAGAGCAGGGTTCGCGTCGCCTTGGCGCATGCAATCGCCGACGGTCAATAACAACCGTTTGCCTAATTGGCCACCAGGATGAAATAACGCAAAATCATCCGACTGAAAGTTACGAAGTTTCATGAGCGCCATCGCCATCGCATCGCCCAAGACCAAGGCGGCCGTGGTGCTACACGTGGGAGCCATATTAAGCGGACAGGCTTCTTCTTCAATCGGCGTCACCAAGACCAGGTCGCTCCCCCGGGCCAACGCGGACTCAGCCTTCGCGGTAATGGAAATAATTCGTGCGCCAATCTTCCGAATAAAAGGCAATAAGACGAGCAGCTCTTCACTTTCACCAGACTTCCCCACAGCAAGCACCACATCGTCTTTGGCCACAATACCAATGTCACCATGCATACCTTCAGAGCCATGAAGAAACACGGCTGGAGTCCCTGTAGAAACCATCGTCGCCGAAATTTTATTGGCAATCAATCCAGATTTGCCCACCCCCATCAAGATGACTTTGCCTTGACAA
>JAOUQB010000241.1 GCA_029879555.1 Nitrospirota bacterium
GGGCGACAAGAATCCGTTCAGGCATGGCTTTTCGCCTTCACCAGAACCTCCCGTAACACATCCTGCAAATTCGGGCGTCCAATTTCTTGGAACTCATAGGTCACCCGACATGTGGGCTGCCTGATCGGAACGACTCGAGCCAAATCCACCGGCGTCGCAATCAAGACCAGATCACAGTCCACACGGTTGATCGTTTCCTCCAATTCATGAATTTGTTGCGGCCCATACCCCATCGCCGGGAGAAGGGCCCCGATATGCGTAAAAGTGGTGAAAACTTGACTAATGCTACCGACGGCAAAGGGACGAGGATCGATGAGTTCAGCGGCACCGTATTGCATGGCGGCCATCACGCCAGCCCCGAAACTCATTCCTCCATGAGTCAGAGTTGGACCGTCCTCCACAACAAGAACCCGAGCGCCGCGGATTTTCTCCGGGGCTTCAACCCTGATAGGCATGTTGGAATCAATCACTTGAGCTGACGCATTCATTACAGCAATTCGTGTTCGTACTGCCGCAATGTTTTCTTTCGGTGCGCTATCCAGCTTGGTTAGCACCAGCACATCCGCACGCAACAAATTCACTTCACCAGGGAAATACGCCTGTTCATCTCCCGCTCGATGGGGGTCCACCAGCACAATCTCCAGCTCCGGTTGAAAAAACGGCAAATCATTATTTCCCCCATCCCAGACAATCACATCCGCTTCACCTTCTGCCTGTTCCAGTATCTGTTGGTAGTCAACTCCGGCATAGACCACATTGCCGTGTTGAATGTGCTGTTCATATTCCTCCCGTTCTTCAATCGTGCAATTGGCAGAGCTGATATCTTCAGGTGTGGCGAATCGTTGCACCACCTGTTTGGCGAGATCTCCATACGGCATAGGATGACGAACGACCGCCACTTGAAGGCCGGCAGCCTGCAGTAAATTCGCGGTTTTGCGTGCCACCGGACTTTTGCCGGCACCGGTTCTCACGGCACAAATCGAAATGACCGGTTTTGTGGAGGGCAGCATGGTAGATCTGCACCCCAAGAGACGAAAGTCGGCTCCCCAGGCCGTCACTCGTGAAGCCTTATGCATCACGTCCACATGAGAGATGTCGCTATAACTAAAGACCACTTGAGCGATATCCTCATTGGTAATGAGTGATTCCAAATCATCTTCAGGACGAATAGGAATCCCTTGAGGATACAATTCTCCGGCCAGCAGAGGCGGATACCACCGATCTTCGATATTCGGAATCTGTGCGGCCGTAAATGCGACAACTTCATAGGTGGGATCGTGACGAAACACCACATTGAAGTTATGAAAATCGCGTCCGGCCGCCCCCATGATCAGTATTTTTATTCGCTTCATCCCTGGCTCCATTCTGTACCCAACATTTACGACAATAACTCAGCCAGTTTTGCTGAAACTTCCCCTCAGAGTATGCTTTCCTCCCATTTGTAAAGGGAGGATTAAGGAGGGGTAGAGAGCTCGGGTGAAAAGGCGCTGGCCTTACCTCAATAACCTACGCAATTTCCACAGACCTAAATAATATGACATTCGTCCTCTCTACCACCAATATTTTTTCAGGAAAACCTTCCTTCAACCTCAGGCAGAAAATGAAAGAAGACTTTGTACGCTGGACCTTCTGCTTCTGACTCTAGGATAAAAGAGCCGTTACATTCACCTACAAATGCGTTATCATGACAGCCCTCTTACCGCCATCTATCCAGGAGTGACATGCCCCATGGTTCACATTACACGCATTGTCCTTGACGTGCTCAAACCTCATAATCCCAACGCTCTTGACTTCACCACGGCCATCGCAGAAAAAGTGCCTGGTTGCCGAATCAAGTTGACCGTTGCAGCCATGGATGAAAAAACGGAAACAGTTCTTCTCGTTATTGAGGGGGAACAGGTGCAATTCAACGTGATCACCGAGATCATTAGCTCTCTCGGTGGATCGATTCACAGCATCGATGAAGTCGAAGTGGAAAATGGAGCTCCAGAGGGTGAAACCACGTAGCGATTGTTTCCGTGATTGAACAACTCATCTGGCTTCTCAACATCACCCGTTCCCAGGTCATTGCCCGCCGGTACTTTGTCGTCAATGGCTTTGATGGAGCACTCACGATGTTGGGACTGCTGGCGGGATTTTATGTGAGCGAGGATGTCAGACTTCCCGTCGTCATCAATGCCTGCCTTGGGGTAGCCATCGCACTTGGCATGAGCGGGGTGAGTAGCGCTTATATCAGCGAGGCGGCAGAAAAACAACGGGAACTGCGGGAATTAGAAAAAGCGATGGTGACCGATTTAGGCAAGTCAGCCCACGGCCAAGCCGCACGCCTCCTCCCTCTGTTCATTGCGTTCGTGAATGGCATGGCTCCACTGGCCATCTCCTTGATGATTCTCCTGCCCTTGTGGTTCGCACCATCTCTGGAACCCTTCAGCACGTTCCCACTGGAATCAGCTTTTGCTATGGCTCTCATCATGATTTTTTTGCTTGGAGTCTATTTAGGACAGGTGAGCCACACCTTTTGGCTCTGGGCGGGATTTCGCACCCTCTTGATCGCCGCGGCGACCACAGGCTTGATCTTTACTCTCAGCCCGGGATGACCGCCCACTAAAGCACGATCACTCCCGAGCCGCAGGTGAAAATCGCTTCAGCCTAATTCTATTCGTAGGAAATAATTTTGGTAGGAAATGGAAGTGAAAAATTCCTCCTTCTTTCCTTGTCAGCATTCCCCTTAGGGTAGGGCCACAGGCTGAGAACGCTACTCACGGAATTTCCCAACACTTCCATGTTCAGAGAGGCCCAAGAAATTCGACCAATTTTTACGACTTTTCGGCTTGATACTTCCGAGGGATTTCTTGAAATTCCTACGTCTTAACTTAGAACCCCCCGACCACCTTGTTCGCCCTCAGATACCCCTGAATGATGTCTCTGCGAGAAACAACACCTACCAGCTTGCCGTCGGCATCGACAACCGGGGTTCGAATGAAGTGTCTTTCTTGCAACAGTTGGATGATCTCCATAGACAGCGTATTTCGGGATACGGTGATAGGATCTTTGACCATAATCTCCCCTGCCGTCACTTTAGTCATCTCTTTACCCTCTTCTATGGCCTTCAGCAAGTCAAACTCACTCACGATACCCACGAGCTTTCCGTCTTTCGCCAAAATTGGAACGCTTCCAAACCCGCCTTCACTCATCGCTCCAGCCAACCTATCGACGGTATCTTCCACGCGGAAGGATGTCACCACATCTTGCATGAATTGCTCCGCCTCAAGCGTTTTAAAATCCCTAGCTCCAACCATGTAGTCAACTCGTCGCATAATTTGTCTTCCTTTTTATTGAGGGTTCAGTGTTACGGAAATGACTGCTGGGTTTTTCTCTGCTTTCTTTTCAAGCCTACGAACAGAACAATCTATTGAGCCCGTCAGGGCATCGGTCGACATTTTACACATTAGTCCTTATGAGGACTCAACCATTAAAAGTTACAGGATACCGGATTCGACCTAACCTTCCACCATAGGTGGTCATGAGGGTTAAGCCAAGAACCAATGATAGGACGGCAGGTGTCTGATTTTAGATGTCTGAAGGTGCCCCATGCACAACAATGTGTAATGCCAAGCAATTTTCACAAAGCACAAAACTCGGGCTTTCTATCCACATCGATAGCTTCAATGTGACCTCATCAACTTTCCTGCATTCACGGGCTTCGCCGGTCATTTCTTAAACGGATCACCTCACTTCACACAACATGAATGACAAGATTGTTCAGGTGGTCCATTCCGATGCAATCGATAATACAGTACCCTCGATACTGTGTCCTTCCATTTTCTCCAGCAACGAACGTCACTTTGGATTTTCCATTAAAAAACCAAATCTTATCACTCTCAACAGTCCAGCTATCATCAGCAGTGATGGCTATTTGATGCACATCACCAATCGCTAGACTTTTCACCCCTTCATCAAACACGAAGACTACCTTGACGATTGCGCCTTTCGGTACCTTTAAAGGATTTTTGGGGCCGAGCAACTTATCCTTCTCGTCGAAGAACCCCTTCTCATTCACTTTGACAATCAACTCCAGATCAGGTTTTGAATCCGCAAAAACGCTGACCACAGAGCCTGAAAAAGCGCCAAAAACCAATGCCAGAACCGTCACCAATACAACAAAACTAAACTTCCTTTCTCTCACTGACCTACCTCCTCTGTTTTTATGGGACTACTCATCGCAAACCTTTAATTATACAACATCCAGCTTTATTCTCGCCAGGGTAAGTTTCTTCCAAATGCAATACCATTCACATTCCTCTCCGATGATCGGCGGAGATGAGCATATATCTTACCGCCAGCTTTCCGTCGCCTGATAAAAGCAAATATTCGATCTTGCCTTAAACCTAAAAACCGCAGTTGGATCACAAAAGCCCCCCACGCTTTTGGCGCACCTCACAAAAAAAATCTTCTCATTCATAAGATAACCACGATTTTTTTTATTTCAATATGCACACCCCTACCTTACGCGTTTTTTGTCCAACTGCCGTTTCTAGGTAAAATATTAGAGTCTTTTATTTGGGGGGAGCTTCTGGATTGTCTGTGGGGGTTCTGGCAAGCCCTATTTGGCCAAACGCCGCGCTTCAGCCGCGGGGCGCGTCAACACCGACATCGGCTGGAAGCGATTGTTGAGCCCAATGCAGCTAACTGTAGATGCCAACCGGCCCTCGGTTGAGGGTCAAGAGGGAACGGCT
>JAOUQB010000242.1 GCA_029879555.1 Nitrospirota bacterium
GGAACGATGCACGGCGCTGTATGGCGTGCCGACCATGTTTATTGCCGAACTGGAGCATCCGGAATTTCACCGGTTCAATCTTTCGTCCTTGCGCACCGGCATTATGGCGGGGGCACCCTGTCCGCCGGAACTGGTGCGTCGTGTGATTGAGGATATGGGGTGTAAGGAAATCCTTATCGGTTACGGGCAAACCGAGGCCTCCCCCATTACGCATCTGACGCGACCCGAGGATTCCTTTGAGAGACGAGTCGAAACCGTCGGAACCAATCTTCCCCATCAGGAAGTGAAAGTCATTGATGTGCGAACAGGCGTTGTTGTGCCGACGAATCACCAAGGCGAGGTGTGTTTCCGTGGCTACCATGTGATGCGTGGTTATTATGGTCAGGAGGAAGCGACCCGTGAGACTATTGACGAAGCGGGATGGCTGCGTTCCGGAGACCTCGGGGTTCTTGATGATGACGGCTATTTGCGCATTACTGGGCGTCTCAAGGATATGATCATTCGCGGAGGGGAAAATATTTACCCCGCAGAGATTGAGGCGTTCTACTTTCGCCATCCCAAAATTGCCGAAATTGCGGTGTTTGGAGTTTCCGATTCCAAAATGGGGGAAGAAGTGGCCGCCTGGATTAAGCTTCATGAAGGCCAGCAGGGTGAACCGGAAGAGTTTCGAGAATATGCGAAGGGGCACATGGCCCATTACAAGATTCCACGGTATGTGTGGATTGTGGACCAATTCCCTCTGACGGTCACAGGAAAGATCCAGAAATATCGTATGCGGGAGATTGCTTCCGAATGGCTGGTGAAGGGGAAGCTATCCTAAATCGGAAAGGGGTCATATGATTCGCATTCGCTTTCATGGGCGTGGAGGACATGGGATTAAAACGGCAAGTCGTATTGTCGGAACGGCGGCATTCCTCGCCGGCTATCAGGTGCAGGACTCTCCGATCTATGGGGCTGAACGGCGTGGAGCGCCGGTGACAGCCTTTACGCGAATGGATACCAGGCCGATTCTCGAGCGGGGAATTATCACCGAACCCGATCTCATTATCTGTGGGGATGAAACCTTACTGGAATCACCGGCTACCGGGGTCTTGAGTGGCGTAGAAAGCGCTTCTGCCGTCTTCATCAACACGAGCAATCTTGAAGCACTGAAGACAAAGATCAAGATTGATGCTCCCACGGTGGCTCTTGATGTCACTCAGCGGACACTTGACCATATTGGAAAAGCGTCTGCACTCAGTGTGGGCCTAGGAGCTGCAGCGGTTCGTCTCTCCGGACTTATCTCCATCGAACCTCTTCGTGAGGCCGTCCGAACGGAACTCGAAGAACTTGGGCTTGATGTAAAGATGATCGAGAAAAACCTGCGTTTGGCAGAAGAAGTCTTTGAAGGGTTGGAGAAGGTCACCATGCAGCAAGGGAAACCTTCCGCCAAACAAGCGATCCATGAGATGGACTATGACCACGTGTTGTTGGGCACACCCAGTATCCTGGCTCCCGGCAATGCAGAAGCTCGTCAGACGGGATCCTGGCGTGTGGAGCGGCCGGAAATTGATTATGAACATTGCACGCGTTGCGGGCTCTGTTTTGTGGGATGCCCTGACGGAGCGATCGCTCTGGATGAACAAGGGTATCCAGTGATCGACTATGACCATTGCAAGGGCTGCTTAATCTGTCTTGAGCAATGTCCGCGACATTCAATTGTGAGCAAGAAGGAAGTACGCTCATGGTAAGGAAAATGCTGACCGGCAATGCGGCAGCCGCCTGGGGCGCGCGTCTGGCGAATATCGACTACGTTCCCGCTTTTCCTATTACTCCGCAAACCGAAATTATCGAATCGCTCGCTGAATGGTTTGCTGACGGCACATTGTCCGGAAAGTTTGTCACCATGGATAGCGAGCATTCGATGATCACGGCAGCCGGTGCTGCCGCGACCACAGGTGTGCGCACCTTTACGGCCACTTCGAGCCAGGGGCTGATTTACGCCATGGAGGCCCTGTACACCGTCTCGGGATGGCGAGTGCCGTTGGTGCTGGTGAATGTGTCACGTGGTCTTTCCTCACCCATTACCTTGGGGCCTGATCACAATGATGTGCTTGCGGCGCGCGATACCGGCTTTATTCAAATTCATGTGGAAACCTGCCAGGAAGTGCTTGATTCCGTGTTGATGGCATTTCGTATTGCCGAAGATTCCCGCGTATCTTTGCCGGTTCTGGTGAATCTTGATGGCTTTTTTCTTTCTTTTACTCGGGAATCGGCGGAGATCCCGGATGCCAACCTTGTGCAGGAATTTCTTCCAGCCTTCAGGTCACATCATCCTGTCTTTAAGGGATCGCAATCCGTGGCGCAGGGGGTGGCGGTGCTGGATGGGGCCGCCTATAGCTACTTTCGCTATCAAATGCACCGCGCAGTAGAAAACGCGTTGGAAGTGCACGAGGAAGTGGCTGAGGATTTTTATCGTCTGTTTGGTCGGCGGTATGGAGCCTTGGAAGAATATCGCATGGAAGATGCCGAGACCGTGTTGGTGATGGCCGGGTCTTTTTCCACCAAAGGAAAAGCTGCGGTGAATCGTTGGCGTGAGCAGGGACGAAAAGTGGGATTAGTCCGGTTGCGTCTCATTCGACCTCAACCGGCTGCAGAGCTGGTCCGGTCTCTGGCTGGCCGAAAAGCGGTCGGTGTGATTGATCAAAATATTTCCCCAGGCTTGGGAGGCATTCTCTATCAGGAAATTGCGGGGGCTCTGGCCTCAACTGCGGAACGTCCCCCGGTGATGCGGTCTTTTATTGGAGGCCTTGGCGGAAAGGATATCAGTTCGGCGGAATTTGATCGGGTACTTGAGGTGCTGGACGAGGCCAGGTCTGGCGAGGGTCACGTTCCCTGTGAGTTGCTCTTTACGGATGCGGAGTATCAACAGGTCAGAACGGCATTGAGCGTGGCGGGAAAACCGCTAAAGGGAGAAGCGCTATGAAAGTCGAAAGGGAATTTTTTAAAAGCCCCAAGGACATTCCTCAAGAAGAGGCACTCAGTTCTGGAGCGCCCTTGTGCGCGGGGTGCGGTGGGCTGACGACGCTTCGCTTGGTGCATAAAATCCTTGGAGAGAAAGTGGTCATCGTCAATGCGGCCGGGTGTATGACACTCATGGCAACCTATCCCTATAGTCCGATTCGGTCTTCGTTTTTGTATACCACGATGGGCAGTGTGGCGGCGGGAGCACAAGGCATTCGGGATGCGTTGGATATTCGGCGGGCCAAGGGAGAGTTGCAAGAACAGGATGATATGAAGGTATTGGTGCTTGCGGGGGATGGCTCAACTTATGACATGGGCCTTTCCGCTACTTCGGCGGCCATCCACCGGGGTTTGGATTTTTGGTATTTGTGTTATGACAATGAGGCCTACGGCAATACCGGATTTCAGATGTCGAGTTCCTCTCCCTTTGCTTCACGGACCACCACCTCTCCAATTGGGAAGGAAGAACCGGAAGGGACCTTTCAGGAAAAAAAAGACATGTTTGAAATTTGGCGGGCTCAGAAGCCTCCGTACATCGCGACGGTGTCCTCCCACGAGGTCGTGGATCTGGCAGAAAAGGTTCACCGATCATTGGCGATGAAAGGGCCGAAACTTTTTTTGGCCTTGGCGGTGTGTCCCACCGGGTGGGGTTTTGATCCTCGCTTAGGGGATGAGTTGGCTCATTTGGCCGTGAAGACCGGTATCTGGCCTCTCAAGGAGGCGGCGAATGGCGTGGTACGCCATACCTTTATTCCCAAACGGTTTTTACCGGTGGAGGAATATCTGCGTCCACAGTTGCGGTTTCGCCACCTGTTTGAGCCCAAGCCTCATGCCGAGGCCTTGCAGAGGATTCAAGAACGTGTAGACCGCTATTGGGAACAAGTCAAAAAGGATGAGGGAGAGAACAACGAAATGGAATTGAAACAAGGCACGCATTGAGTGTGAGGCAAAAGGAGAATCAAGATGGGGGAAATCTCTTTTACTTTTGAAGAGTATGGTGATGACTTCGGGCCGATAAAAATCGTCCATCTGTATGAACCCTCTTGTGGTCTGCGAGGAATAGTTGCCATCGATAATGTGGCCTGTGGCCCTTCAATTGGCGGCGTCCGTATGGCTGCCGATGTCTCAACCCGCGAAGTGTTTCGGTTGGCACGCGCTATGACGCTCAAAAACGCCGCGGCTGGTCTGCCGCATGGCGGGGGAAAAGCCGGGATTGTCGCTGATCCGAAAACTCCCGATAAAGCTCGCTTGATCCGTGCGTTTGCGCGTGCCATTCGTGATCTGGTGGAGTACATACCGGGTCCGGATATGGGAACAGACGAGATCTGTATGGGCTGGATACATGACGAAATCGGTCGGGCCGTGGGTCTCCCGCGTGTCCTTGGAGGGATTCCGCTTGATGAGATCGGGGCTACCGGCTATGGGCTGGCTGAATGCGCGGACGTCGCAGCTCCCCTCTGCAATCTCACCATCAGAGGTGCGGCGGTAGCTATCGAAGGCTTTGGGAATGTGGGAAAGCATGCTGCGCAATTCCTGGAAGACAAAGGCGCGAGGCTCGTGGCAGCCAGTGACAGTCAAGGAACCATCTATGATCCTGGCGGTATCTCCGTTGTGGCCCTTATGGAAGCCAAAGCTGCCTCGGGGAGTGTGTTGGGCTATTCAAAAGGAAAGAAACTCGGGCAGGCCGGAATTTTTGGTCTCCCCTGCGATATTCTGATTCCTG
>JAOUQB010000243.1 GCA_029879555.1 Nitrospirota bacterium
CATTGTATTTTGGACTGGGACGAAGGGACCCCATCGGAGCTTGCCCCTGCGGAGGCAGGGGGACACACTACGGCCAACATGGGTTTGGCCACTTTGCCCGAAGCCAAAGTGGCTCGTCGTTCGGGGGCGAAACCCCGTCTTCCAAATATGCGGATGGATACCTGCCCCCTGCCAAACACTTGCAGGGGCTGGCTCCACACGCAGGTATGACGAACCGCCACTACAAGAATCTTCCTCCCCTGGCAATCGCCTAATTCGTGCCGAAGGCCGATTCCTTTTCTGACAAAGGCGGGGGAGGACAAACCAATTACGATGCGTGAATGTCCCCGCATCCCCGCATGCATCCACGCAATCCCCGCAAAGCCACGCATCTCAATTTGAACATAACTCATTGTTTTTAATAGGTTTCTTGAATTCAAAAACATGGCAAGTCCTTTGCGATAGGGCCTTCTCATTCGCGTTCGCACTTGGAAAGGAGGTGAACAATTTTTCGAACGAATGGTGACACGCGGAAGTGAAAGAGGAATCTCTCAAGGAACCATCAACACACACAACCTCACAAAGGAGACCGTCATGAATCACAACATTTTTCAAGAACCTTCCCCACGAGAAAATACCCGGACCTCGTCGACGCTGTCTGATATTGGGCAATCAGACACCAAAGAAATCATGCTCTTAGCTGGAGGGCTGATAACCCTCGTCCTGGGTCTCGGGGGCCTCTTCATGTATTCCATGGACGAGCCCTTGCCGGCCACCGCTTCCCAGAAGTCTGCCGAGGCGGTGAAGACCTTCAAAATGACCGAGGCCTTTGCCACGGCCACGCCTCCCTTGGCCACACCCATTTCCAGTGAGGCGTCCCCTCCCTTGGCTTCAGACTCCGCTCTCCTGCTGGTAAGCAACACGACGGACACACCAGAATCCGTCGAGACGAATGTTTATTTCGAATTCAATCGGTGGGCGTTGTCGGAAGGCGCCAAAAGCTTGCTCAAAACCCAAGTGGACACACAGGGAGGAGAATGGACCGGCATCCTTCACATTGACGGCCATACCGATGCGCAAGGAAATGATTCGTACAATCGAGCGTTAGGAATGAAACGGGCGGAAGCTGTCAAAACCTATTTGGTGTCATTGGGGATTCCTGAAGACACCATTCAGGTGCAGTCGTTCGGCAAAGACGGGGCGGTCTGTCAGGATCAAACCCCAGATTGTTTTGAACATAACCGACGGGCGCATGTGGCCTTTCTCCCTCAGGCTGACGTTCAACAACCTGACACCCTCCTTTCTATGACAGCGGAGGCGCAGAAAGATTCCACTCCTGATGCCTCTTCCCTCACGACGGATGCGCCATCTATCGACGAATCCGAAGATGAGATGCTCGTGCAGGAAGAAATCTCTGGTGAGCTCGTAGCCAGTGATCCGCTGGCTTCGACCACTTCCGCCCCGTAACTCCATGCCCCAGGCTGATCCATCATTCACGGATCAGCCTGGGACTTCCATTTCAAATCGTCTACCTCTTCACAGAACAACCATGCTCTGAGTCATAAAGGAGTTGTAATGCCCATCAACCGCAAACCTCGTGTATTGCTCTCGGTGCTTTGTTTCCTCAGTAGTGGGATTGGTGGGCTCGTCTTTCCCACTGCTGCCGCTCAACCCGCTTCGGATTCCATTCAGGAATCCGTGGTCAAAAAAAACGAAGGTGGGATTGTGCTCACAACCGTATCAGGGAACACGCCCATCC
Organism: Nitrospirota bacterium; assembly: GCA_029879555.1. Taxonomy (GTDB): domain Bacteria; phylum Nitrospirota; class Nitrospiria; order Nitrospirales; family UBA8639; genus Nitrospira_E. The sequence continues at coordinate 1,739 of JAOUQB010000243.1, forward strand.
CGGCCCCGCTTTTACAGACAACCGTGACGATGACCATCAGCGGACTCATTGTCCGCACGACCGTGTCTCAACAATTCAGTAACCCGAGTGATGAATGGGCGGAAGGCGTCTATGTCTTTCCGTTGCCCGACCAGGCAGCCGTGGATCATTTACGCATGAAGATTGGGGACCGAATCATCGAAGGTCAAATCCAAGAGCGGGCACAAGCCACACAAACCTATGCCAAGGCCAAAGCCAAGGGCCAGCGCGCAAGCCTAGTGGAACAAGAACGCCCGAATATATTCACCACATCTGTCGCCAATATTGCGCCCCACGCTCCGATCACCATCGATATTGAATACCAAGAAGTCGTGCGCTATGACCAAGGCCGATTTTCGCTGCGATTTCCGATGGTGGTGGGGCCGCGCTACATCCCTGGACAGCCGCACGACATTCAAGAGCCTCCTGCATCTCCAACCGGCCTCGGGTGGGCCCCGAATACAAACCAAGTTCCCGATGCCTCACGCATCACACCGCCCGTTCAGCATCCATCGCACGGCCTGCTCAATCCCATTGCGCTACACATTGATCTGGCGCCCGGCATGCTCCTGCAGAAGATTGAATCGCCCACTCATCCCATCACTATTTACAAACAGGACACCAACGCCTACCAGGTGTCGCTGCAAGATGCATCAACCTACGCTGACCGAGACTTTGAACTGATCTGGACTCCCCTCTCCAGCGAAACCCCACAAGCCAGCATGTTTACCGAACAGCACGACGGCGACACGTATGTTTTCTTGCAGCTCATGCCGCCAACCACCCCTATCTCAACGAACAACGCCATCCCACGAGAAGTCGTCTTTGTCATCGACACCTCCGGGTCCATGGCGGGCAGTTCCCTCACACAAGCCAAGGCCGCGCTCAAACTGGCGTTGACTCGTTTAACCCCTCAGGATTCGTTCAATCTCATTCAATTCAATTCGATCACCCAGGTGCTTTATGCCACATCGCAACAGGCATCCGCGCTGAGCATTCAACAGGCCCTCCGTTACGTCGATCAGCTGAAAGCCGATGGCGGGACCGAAATGCAGCCCGCACTCGTCCAGGCCCTCGCCCAAACCCCACATCAAGAAGAGCGTCACAGCCTCAGGCAAATCATCTTTATCACCGATGGGCTCGTCGGCAATGAAGACGCACTCTTTACCCTCCTGCAGCAAGAGATCGGACATAATCGTCTCTTTACGGTCGGCATCGGCTCGGCCCCCAATGGGCATTTCATGCGCAAGGCCGCACAATTCGGGAAAGGCACCTTCACCCACATTGGCACGACCACCGAAGTGCAAGACAAGATGAATCGCCTCTTCCTCAAATTGGAGCACCCGGCTCTGACTGACATCACCATTCATTCGGGGGATTCGAGAGTCGGTGACCTCATCCCCAACCCGTTGCCCGACCTGTACACCGGCGAACCCCTCACCGTCGCGTTTCGCACCACGAATCTGCCTTCGTCGATGACCATTTCTGGGAAACAAGCTGGCCGGCCTTGGGAAAGCACCCAATCGTTCGCCGAGGCCAAGCCACGAAGCGGTGTCAGGGTTTATTGGGCTCGACAAAAAATTTCCCAACTCATGGATCAAGGCCCTCAAGAACACGACAAGACTGTGCTCAGGCAATCGATTCTGGATCTTGCTCTCAAGCATCATTTGGTGAGTCGCTACACGAGTCTTGTGGCCGTTGATGTCACTCCAGTGAGAGCTGATGCCCAAGCACTTTACACCCATGCCCTCAATACCAATCTGCCGAAGGGCATGCAATACGAGGCGATCTTTGGCTGGCCGCAAACCGCCACGCCCGCCACCCTCTACCTTATACTCGGCAGTCTTCTCTTAGGAGTCACATGGCTCTGGTCACGACGACACCTCGCACATCGGTAGCCCATTTCATGGTGTGGATCGTGGCGAGCCTGTTATTCGCTTTTGGAAGCTGGCTGATTGGACAGGGCGCCTGGATTCACATCAAGGCTGTGGCTGCCCAATGGCTGTTGCAGCGTGCCTGGCAGGAAACCCTTACTACGCAACAACCGGTTAAACCCTGGCCATGGGCCGATACGTGGCCAGTGGGGCGGTTGTTGGTTCCTCGGCTGAATATCAATCAGATTATTTTGGCCAACGCCAGCGGAGAGTCCTTAGCCTTTGGACCAGGGAAGGTGGGACATGGAACATTTTTGGACGAGGACTCGCCGAGTCTGATCTTGAGCGGTCACCGCGACACGCATTTTTCTTTTGTCCGGGATCTACAACTCGGGGAGAGGCTGACGGTGCAAACTCTTCAAGGAAATTGGCAAGACTTTGTGGTGGAAACGAGGGAAGTTGTCGACAGTCGAATCGACACGCTCACGAGAAAGCAGGAAGGATCCCTTCTGCAACTCATCACCTGTTATCCCTTCGAGTCGCTCTTACCAGGTGGGCCACTTCGTTATGTTATTACAGCCAGACCCGTAGGCCCTCAAAACATTTCTCAGGTGGTCACTTCAGCCAGCGCGGGTGGCGGTTGGAGAGGAAGGGGCATGATGGTAGAAGGCTGGTGAGCATGGAGATAGGCGCGATGATCATGCATGAGGGAATTCGCGGGAAGCATCTCCCACAGAGGCCCCAATTTCTTTTGAATTTTTCTCTGGAAATAGGGAGGCAACTCCATCGTATCCCCTTCCATGAATGGCCTGATACTTGATTTGTGGTCGAGACGTTCACGAATGTTTTTGTGATAGGCAATCCGCCCAAATCCACCTGTAGAGACGGACCTCACGAAGTTATACCATTTGGGAATCATCCCTCGGTTTCGCATAAAGCGTTTGGCAATCATCGACCAGGAAAAGGCATGTTCTGAAATATCAATGACTCGATCGTAAAATTCCGGCCACGAATAATTCATCGGCCTCACATTCATGGAATGATTGTTATCCAAAAAATGGAACGGAAAGGGCACCACTCG
>JAOUQB010000244.1 GCA_029879555.1 Nitrospirota bacterium
TTGCCCATCGGATGAATCCATTGATTTCCCATCGCTTTTCTCTCTAAGGAGCCCACGTGAGAATCCTGATAACTGGAGGTGCCGGATTTTTAGGAAGCCATTTATGTGAGGCCTTACTTGCAGAAGACCATCACGTGATTGGACTGGATAATTTTATTACGGGAAAACCGGAAAACATTAGCCACCTTCTCCCCAACCGGAATTTTTCCTTTCTGGAATATAATGTGTGTGATTTTCTCCATGTCGAGGGACCATTGGATGCGGTGATGCATTTTGCCTCCCCGGCCAGCCCACAGGATTATTTAGAATTCCCCATTGCCACACTGAAAGTGGGATCTCATGGAACACACAAGGCATTAGGGCTTGCCAAAGCCAAACAGGCACGATTCCTCCTCGCGAGCACCTCAGAAGTCTACGGCGATCCTTTGGTCAATCCTCAACCCGAGACCTATTGGGGCAATGTGAATCCCATAAGTCCACGCGGGGTGTACGACGAAGCAAAACGTTTTGGAGAAGCCCTCACCATGGCCTATCATCGAGTCCATGGCCTCGATACCAGAATTGTCAGGATTTTCAATACCTATGGGCCTCGCATGAGACCAGGGGATGGGCGAGTCGTATCAAATTTCATCGTGCAAGCGCTACAGGGCAAACCCCTCACCGTCTATGGTGATGGCGCACAAACTCGAAGCTTTTGTTATGTTGACGATCTGGTTCGAGGTATCATCAATCTCCTTCTCGCACCGCCACATGATCAGCGAACAGACAAACAATTTCAACGTGATGTTCAATTTGGTCGCGTGGCCACCAACCATGAATCTGTCCATAACCCTGTGAACATTGGTAATCCGCGGGAACTCACGGTCTTAGACATTGCCAACATGGTCTTAGAATACACTCAATCCACCAGCCACATTGAATTTCTTCCTCTTCCCATTGATGACCCCAAAGTCCGCCGACCAAATATCGAAAAGGCCAAAAAATTATTGAATTGGGAACCGGCAATTCCCCTTCAGGACGGCTTACAAAAAACCATTAGCTATTTCAAAACCGTTCTTTGAATACGGCAACGGATTTGATCAGCCTTCAACCGCCCAAGATGCGTTCTTTTTTTCACGCATAAAGGAGACAAAAAGATGATTTCACATATCTGCCTCATCACTCCACCCTCGATCTTCCTTTTAGATGAACGCGTCTTTATGACGCTTGGTATTTTAAAAATTGCCGCAGTACTGGAAAAGGCGGGTGTCACCGTAGATATGTTGGATCTTTCCGGCGTAGAAAATTTTGAACAAGTGGTACATGATTACGCAGAAAGCCGTCGAACGACGTGTTATGGACTGACTGCGACTACCCCACAAATGCCGGCCACATCTAAAATTCACAAAGCCATACGGGAGGCTCAGCCGGAAGCGAGAATTATTCTTGGTGGCCCACATGTCACACTCATCCATGCGGCACAATTATATGAAACGAAGCACAACCACGCTGGTCGGGGAACCACTGGATTAAACCAATTATATGACATGTTTGATGTACTCGTGACTGGAGACGGCGAAGAAGCCATCTTTAGAGCTCTGACTGACCATCCTCCGAAATTAGTCGACGGAGATGACCCCAAATCTGAGTTATTCCTCACCAACAAACGATTAACGGAACTTCCTTTACCAGCCAGGCATCTTTTGGATGTCGACAGCTACCAATACCAAATCGATGGAGTCCGAGCCTTATCCTTAATCGCCCAATTAGGTTGTCCGTTTGGGTGTGGGTTCTGTGGGGGACGGATGAGTCCGTTTTTGCGGCGTATTCGCATGCGAACCTCAGAAAGCATTGTCGAGGAAGTGATTCACTTATACGAGACCTACGGCATCAAAGGGTTCATGTTCTATGACGATGAACTTAATGTGAATCCAAAGTTCGTGGAATTAATGAACCTCATTGCCAAAGCGCAAGTGGACCTGGGTGTTGAATTTCGACTTCGCGGGTTCATTAAGGCCGAACTCTTCACGGACGAACAAGCTGAGGCGATGTATCGAGCTGGATTTCGTTGGATCCTTGTCGGGTTTGAATCCGGGCACGAGCGGATTCTGACGAATATTCAGAAAAAATCCTCTCAAGCAGATAACACGCGTTGCATGGAGATCGCCAAACGGCACAACCTGAAAGTGAAAGCACTCATGTCTGTTGGACATCCAGGAGAATCTGAGGAAACCATTCGTGCGACTCGCGATTGGCTCATTGAGGTCAAACCAAACGATTTTGATTCAACGGTCATTACGACCTACCCTGGAACTCCCTATTTCGATGAAGCCGTTGAGACCAAGCCTGGCATTTGGACCTACACCTATCAAAAAACCGGCGACAAACTTCACAGCGTCGCCGTGGATTATCGGGAAACAGCCGAATATTACAAAGGGATCCCAGGGGAATATACCTCATATGTGTATACAGACCATTTGAGTTCGCCAGAACTTGTACGGTTACGCGACTGGCTCGAAGCCGACGTCCGTCAACATCTAGGGATCCCCTATAATACGGGTGCTGCGGCTGTTCGATATGAGCATTCTATGGGTCAAGGAGGCATCCCCTCATCGATCCTCAGAACCTCTGCGGCTCAAGAGGCGGAGATCTCCTCCAAATAAGACCTTCCCAAATCCCTGGTCGCTCTATCGGGAATTTTTCGTGAGCCAATTTCCCAATACATGCCTTGACCACCAAAGCAACAACACATGAACAAAAACCTCATCATGGCCATGGGTAGCGGATATACGGAAAATGATTTAGCTCCCTTCTTTCATTCCCTCAAGCAAAGCGGCTTTCAAGGGGATATTTGTTATATCACCCGAGAACAAGATGCTTCGGCACTTTCAAATTTTTCCATTGATGGAAACATCAGCATTCATCTCTTTCATGAACTGCGGCCTATGAGAAAGAATCGAATAAGAAAAGTTGGGAAACTCATAGACGATATCTGTACTCGTTTCCCTCTGCTGAGGAAGGCATCCCTGCCATTCAGAGAAAAGTATGCGTTCAAAAACGCCTGCGCGCACCTCCGCCGCCATTTTCTTTTTCGAGATATTCTAGAAACAGTGGCCCAAGGCTACCAAAATGTGATGATGACCGATGTTCGGGATGTCGTCTTTCAACGAGACCCCTTTGATTTTGACATACAACCAGAATCCATCTATTACTTTCTGGAAGCCGAACATACGAGAATCCACAGTTGCGAAAAAAATTCGTGGTGGATACGAGAAATGCTTGGAGAAGACGCCTTGCAGAGACTCGGGCCCAATCATATTTCTTGCGGTGGAACCATCATTGGCTGCCCGAAAATTATGCTGATGCACTTCAAGATCACGTGTGAATCCATCGCCAACAATCTACGAGTGTGCAATAGAGCTGGCATTGATCAGGCCCCTCACCACCTTATCGTGTGGGACAAACTGGTCCCCAACATTCATGTGATCCCTAACCGTGCAGGAATAATTCTCACCATGCAAACCACAAAACGAGAACATTGGAGCATTTCCGAGGATGGACTTATTGTGGTTGATGGCGACAAGATTCCCAACACCGTGCATCAATATGATCGATATCCGGATGCGACGAAAGCTATTCTAGCCCGCTATACGTAAAATTGAACAAGAAAATATCCGAATTTTGATTTTTTTCCAGAACCTAGCAGCCAATTAGGGATTTCAAAAAAATTTATGATTAAAAAATTGGCAAAAACGATCAGACCTTTCACATCAAAACGTATCAGAAAGCTCATCTATAAAGTGGGGCTGATCATGTATGAAAGAGCCCCTTACCCGAGTATGGAATCAACCCTCCATGATCTGAAGCAGCGTGGATTTTCTCCGAGCTCTGTCATCGATGTGGGTGCGTACCACGGCGAATGGACAAAAATGTTCAAGAAAATCTTTCCTTCAACACACGTGCTCATGGTGGAAGCCCAGACGGAAAAAACTCCAGTCCTGGACGACGTATGCGGAAATTTTCCCAATGAGGTATTTCGAGAAATAGCATTACTGGGTGGAAAATCTGGAGAAGAAGTCGAATTTGTACAAATGGAAACAGGCAGTTCCGTATTTGAAGAATCCAGCCCCTACGCAAGGAAGCGCCTCAAAAAAAAGCAGACAAGCCTCGATACCCTCATCGAGGGTTATCCAACCTTTCAACGTATTGATTTTTTAAAGTTGGACGTCCAAGGCTACGAGCTAGAAGTGTTAAAAGGAGCGTCAACCCTCTTGCAACAGACCGAGTTCGTCTTGATGGAAACGTCCCTTATCCCCATTAACAGAGGATGCCCCCTCATCTTGGAAGTCATGACGTTTATGGATAGCATGGGGTTCCGAACAATGGATTTTTGCTCGCAGGTTCGAAGAAAAGATGGAAGCCTCTGGGCCACGGACCTATTGTTCATCAATCGCCTCTCATCGTTCGTACCTAATGCGCAATTAGATGAGTCAAATTGGGAGCTTACAAATAAGGCTCGCGAGCTGCTCATAGAAGGATCTACAAAAACTATGTGACGTATTAGGACTGAATTGATCGGGAATAGAAGTCAAGGGAAAATGAATTCGGAACAGATCGGATTGTTTGGCAATGAAGAAAACCAAGTTCTTTTAGGATCCGACGGCATTTCTGTGTGTTGCAATTGTAATCATGCAACTCAAACACGGCAAAACGTACTTTTGGAAAAAAATC
>JAOUQB010000245.1 GCA_029879555.1 Nitrospirota bacterium
GAAACGGTTGGTCTTTCCCTCGGCCAGTCTTTGGCTGTTGGGGGAAATGTGTGCATTTGAAAGTTAGGTGGTAGACGCAATGCTCGAAGACATCGAGGAACAAGATGGCGCGTAAGGGCAAACGATTCACATTGGGCTGGTTTGGGCAGAGGTGGCGAGGCAGTGTCGTGTTTCGCATATCCACTGGTCTTACTCTCGCGATTGGATTCCTGGTCTTTTGGGGTGCGTTGTTAATCGGGTATGGACAGCGGGAATTGCTTCAAGATGCCTTTCAGGAGCGAGGCGTGGCGGTCGCTAGAACGTTCTCAACGATTGGCGCGGGCGCGGTGTTGGATAATTTATTTCGAATTCAGGAAGCCATGGAGAAATATGCCCAAGATCCTGATCTACTCGTCTTAGAAGTGCTTGATGACGATCAGATGGTGATGGCCTCGATGCAGCCGTTGACCATAGGTATGACGAGGGACGATTCTCATTTTCGAGAAGCCCAGGAGCAGCAAGCTGAGTTTCAAGCGATTGTGGACGTGCCAACCGGAGGGTCCATGTTCTTAGTGATTGAACCCCTGTGGAATCAGGGGGAGGTGATTGCCTGGGTGAGGGTGGGTTTTTCCATGAGCCGGATTGAACAGCAGGAACGTGAGGTATGGTTTGGGTTGTTTGTGATGGCTGGACTGTTTATAGGCCTGACGATTTTTGCGGTGCGGAAGGGGCTTGCCCAAATTGTGCCTATTCTTCAGGCCATGATTGATAACCTTCAGGGGGTGGCTCGAGTGACGGAGGTCGCCGCTTCTCCCGGTGCGCCGATGGGGGAGACGTCTTTCCCTAGTAAGTCACCGGGGGATGGGTTGAAGGGAGAATTGGAGCAGTTAGCAGGTGTGGCTACCCAGACAGCGACGTTATTGGAAGATCGAACGAAATCCCTTCAGCAGTTAATGGTCGTCCAAGAAAAGAAGAATCAGGAACTGACTCGGCTGGCCTCGTTCCCTGAAATGGATCCTAATCCGGTGATTGAAGTGGATATTCACCACCAGGTGACCTATATCAATCCCTCAGGAAGCCGCATATTTCCCATGCTCTCTCAGGAGGGTGTTGGCCATCCGCTCATGGAACAGGTGGTTGATGCGGTGGAAAGTGTTCTTAGTGGGAACAAGAAAAATGTGACTCAGGAAGTCTCTGTGGCAGATCGTATCTTTGAAGCTCAAATTACTCTGGTGCAAGCGAGTCAGGTGTTGCGGATCTATCTTCATGAAGTTACCCAACGCAAAATCGCAGAAGAGCAGGTCCGTACCACCGCACGTGAGTTAGAAATCTTTAATCGGGAATTGGCCGAATCTCGTGATGCGGCCCTAGAGGCGGCAAGGGCCAAAACGGAATTCTTGGCCACGATGAGTCATGAAATCCGGACCCCCATGAATGGGGTGATTGGGATGACGGGGTTACTGCTAGAAACAGGGCTCACCTCCGAGCAACGGAAAATGACCGAAACGGTACGAATTTCTGGTGAAGCCCTGCTCACCATTATTAACGATATCCTTGATTTCTCAAAGATTGAGTCTGGGAAACTTGAATTGGAGGATATTCCCTTTGCTCCCCAGTTATGCGTGGAAGAGGTGTTGGATCTGCTCGCTGAGCGGGCTGCCAGCAAACACTTAGAGCTTACGAGTTGGATTTTTCCAAACGTGCCCCCCACTGTGCTAGGAGATCCTGGACGATTTCGACAGGTCCTGATGAATCTCGTCGGCAACGCGATCAAATTTACGGAATCAGGTGAAGTATCCGTGCAGGTGGTGTTGGAAAGTGAAACCGCGCATGAGGTGGTGTTACAAGTGCAAGTCATTGATACGGGAATTGGGCTCACTCCCCAACAGCAGCAGAAACTCTTCCAACCCTTTACCCAGGCCGATGGCTCCACAACGAGAAAATATGGTGGGACCGGATTAGGTCTCGCGATCTCCAAACAATTGGTGGAGGCGATGAATGGCACGATCACGGTCATGAGTGAGGCGGGTCAAGGAAGTTGTTTCTCGGTTCAGATTCGCTTTCATCGAGCAGCACACATTCAACCGTCCCCTGTTTTTTCTCGACCGTTACAGGGCTTGAAAATTTGTTGTGTGGATGACAACGAGACGAATCGGATGGTGCTCTATCATTATGCCCATGCCTGGGGGATGGATGCGGTGTTGGCTGAAGATGGCCTTCAGGCCTTAACCCTCTTGCGGGAACAGTCTCGTCTGGGTTCACCATGTGACTTGGCTATTCTCGATATGAATATGCCGCACATGAATGGAATGGAACTGGCGCAAGCTATTAAAGCGGATCCGGAATTATGCCACCTCCCCCTTGTGTTGCTGACGTCCAGTGCCCTTCGGGGTGATTCTGCTCGATCACGAGAAGTCGGTTTTGATGCCTATCTGAGTAAACCAGTGCGAAAAGCCGATCTCCATGCGTCCTTAGAGATGGTGATGGGAGGATCGACTCACACTCACGAAATGGGTGCCTCAACATCTCATGATGTCTCTGAGGTGGCATGGGTTTCCAGTCAGAGTGTTTCGGGGCATCTATTGGTGGTGGATGATCACGTGGTCAATCAGCAATTAGCCCAGATGATGTTAGAGCGTATGGGGCATCGAATTGATGTGGTGGGTAATGGGTTAGAGGCCATCGAGGCGGTGAGCCGGATTCCGTACGACCTCGTCTTCATGGATTGTCAAATGCCGGAAATGGATGGATACGAAGCCACGAAAGCAATTCGTGAAATGGAAAGCAAAAAACGTGAAGTGTTAGGCGGAAGGGGAGAACCACGTGACGCCAAATCGCCTTACCCCTTACCCCTCACCCCTCACGCGAGTTCCCATATTCCTATTGTCGCCATGACGGCGAATGCCATGACGGGAGATCGCGAGAAATGTCTTGCGGCAGGCATGGATGATTACATTAGTAAGCCGATTAAACATGAAGAACTCGCGCTCTTAGTGGCGAAATGGTTGCCGGCTCAGGACCGTGTCGCCGTGGTGCTTGAAAAGGAAAGTGCTGGCCCCACTCATCTTGAAGACGCGAAGACCCCTCGGCGATCAGAGAAGGAGGATGCCGGGCTCGCAAAAACCGAAGTGCAGCCGGTGGAGCCCATCCTTCCCCCTCATGTAATCGCTGATTGGCGAGAGGCTGGGGGAAGTGCGTTTGTGATGAAATTGGTGAACCAATTTGTTCTTGATGCCACCACCTGCGTGGAAGACATTCAACGGGCGGTGGAATTGCAATGTTCGGGGGATATACGTGAAGCCGCTCATGGCTTAAAAGGCATGGCTGCTAATATGGGACTCGCGTCGTTAACTCAGCTGTCCCATCAACTAGAAACTCTTGGACGAGAACAAAATCTTCGGGAAAGTGTCCCACTCTTTGAAGCAATGCAACAGGAATTTGTTCGGGTGCAGACCGCGTTACAGCAATTGCTCGATCAAGAACAGCTTCTTTCCAAGTAAAGCAATTTTCCCCTTCCGGTGTCTTTTCCCAACCCGTAAAGCGTAAAACGTGAGGCGTAAGGGGTGAGGAGATAGCTCAAAGGATTGGTATGAAGGTAAAAGTTCTTTGGTTTTATCTCTTGTTCCCAGGGTCCTATTCCTCATTTCCTCACGCCTCACCAAAATCAGTGGGCTGGAAATTCGATGATCAGGTCGGCGTTGTTGGTGTGAGGAATCGTGACGGTCTGGTGGATGGTCCCTAACGTCTTGTGCCAAATGGAGAGGCGGTGGGTGCCGGGGGGAAGGTTGGGTACAGAAAAGGCTCCTTGCGAATCCGTGAGGGCATAATAGGGGTGATCAAACACCTGAACGTAACCCATCATGAAGGGGTGCTTATTGCATGCGATGGTCATGAGGCCAGGTTCCTTGAGGACCTTTTTAATGCCTTGTGAATGAGGGAGCAGTACCACATTAAAAAACGCCCGTTTTTTTGTACGAATATGGGTGTTATGCAAAATGGGATCATTGTTTTGTACTTCCAGGTGTTGCTTGATCGAGCCAACCGCGATGTGAGGCTGAAACCGGCATTTGTCATTCCGGACGATCACAAGATCCTCTTTCGAGCTGACGGGAGTGTCACCTAATCCTTCCACGCTCACCACCGCCTGCGCGAGACCTCCATCGTCACTGACGACCACGGGGAACAGTTGGTGGGTGGCTCCGCATGTTTCCTTATCTTGCGCAATGGCCTGAGTTTCTGCCGGGGGGATGGGACCACGATACAGGATTCTTCCTTGCAGGTTGGCGCCGGGTGAAGTCTCTGCTTGAGCATTCGTGCCGATGATCCCCAAGAGGAGAATCACGCTTGTGAGCAGAATGAGGCTACTGTGTTGCTGGCAAGAATCGGTCGTCATCATTGGGGTGAAAATTACTGGGTGATAGGAATCATAGGTCCGTGGGGCGAATCTTTACATTGTTATCGGTTGGTTGTGGCTAAAAACAAAGGCCGGAGTGTTTGGGATCGTCAAGGGGGGCCTGTGAGACTTCGTGTCTCTCGCGACAATCATGGTGACCGAGAGAGCGATAACAGATAGTTCACGAGATGCCAGAGGTCCTCGGGTTGGGCTGAGAGGGTTTCACGGAACGACGCCATGGGGGTGCCATCCAATCCGGTCAAAATGCTTTGCGCAATATCCTGTGGTCGATGACCATTCTTGAAAGAAGACGGAGAGCTCAG
>JAOUQB010000246.1 GCA_029879555.1 Nitrospirota bacterium
AGGCTTTTGATGGGTCGGGTTTGCGGATGCCGGCTGAGTGGGAGGGGCATGAGGCGACATGGCTGGGGTGGCCGCACAATACGACGGATTGGCCGGGGAAAATGGGAGTCATTTCCTGGATATATGGAGAAATGGTTCGGAAGCTCTCTGATGGGGAAATCGTCCGAATCCTGGTGAATGACAAGAGCCATGAATTGAAGGCCCGTCGTGTGCTGGACAAAGTTGGCGTTGACATGACCCGTATCCAGTTCTTTCGGATTCCAACCAACAGGGGATGGGCGCGGGACTTTGGGCCAATTTTTGTGAAAGGGAATCCAGACGGTTCTTCCGTCGCGATTGCCCGGTTTCGTTTTACGGCCTGGGCCAAATATCCCGATTGGCAGTTGGATGATCGTATCCCAGTCAAGTTAGCGCGGAAACTGAACCTGCCCTTGATTCCTGTGGAACGGAATCAACGAGGAGTCGTCCTGGAGGGCGGGGCCATTGATATGAATGGGCAAGGGACGTTGCTGACGACCGAGGAATGTTTGCTTGATGCGCAGGTGCAGGTACGAAATCCAGGATTTTCTCGTCAGGATTATGAGGACGTTTTTCTCGAACACTTAGGCGTTTCACAGGTTTTGTGGTTGGGCGATGGCATTGCCGGGGATGATACGCATGGGCATGTGGATGATGTGTGCCGGTTTGTGGATCCCTATACGGTGGTGCTGTGCCAGGAATCGAATCCGGTTGATGTGAACTATCATCCTCTGGCAGAAAACCGTGAACGGTTGGAGGGTATGCGGACGGAAGATGGGAGAAAACTCTTGGTGGTGCCCTTGCCCATGCCAGGCCCACTGTACTTTGAGGGTCGACGCCTCCCGGCTAGTTATGCCAATTTTTATATCGGAAATACGGTCGTGCTTGTGCCGACTTTTAACGATCCGAATGATCGTGTGGCTTTAGGGACCCTGGCGGAACTTTTTCCCGATCGGACGGTGGTCGGCATTCATGCCGTCGATTTGGTCTGGGGATTTGGCACCCTCCATTGTCTGACTCAACAACAACCAGCCGTCCAGTCTGGTTAGCCCCAACTCGCAGCTATGTCCCTGGCTTCCTCCCTTTCTGAAACAGGTCTTCTGCCATCCCAGGTTCGACTGGGATGGATCGGTACGGGCGTGATGGGCGTTCCCATGTGCGAACATCTGCTGCGGGCGGGATACGCCTTGACCATATGGACTCGAACGCCGTCCAAAGCCACAACATTGTTAGAGCAAGGGGCTCGTTGGGCGGAGAGTCCTTCCGCCCTAGCGGCCGATGCCGATGTGATCGGCACCATGGTCGGGTTTCCTCAGGATGTACGCGACGTCTATCTTCAGTCCGATGGTTTGCTGGCGCAGGCCCGCGCCGGCCAGGTGTGTATCGACTTCACCACATCCGAACCGACGTTGGCCCGTAAGTTGGCGAAGGTCGCCTCTGAAAAAGGAGCGTCGGTCCTTGATGCCCCGGTGTCGGGTGGTGATGTGGGGGCCAAGAATGGCGCACTGTCGATCATGGTGGGTGGCGACGAAGCGGTATTTGAAGCCGTCAAACCCCTGCTCTCGGTTTTTGCCAAGACGCTGGTGTATCACGGACTGGCGGGGAGCGGCCAGCATGCGAAATTGTGCAATCAAATCACGATTGCCGGAACAATGATCGGCGTCTGCGAGGCCTTGCTGTATGCCCGACAGGCTGGGTTAGATGGCGAGAGGCTATTACAGTCGATACGTAGTGGCGCGGCGGGCTGTTGGACGTTGGAGCAACTGGCTCCACGGATGTTGAAACGTGATTTTGCCGCAGGGTTTTTTATCGATCATTTCATCAAGGACATGGGCATCGCGTTGGGGGAGGCCAATCGAATGGGGTTGACGCTGCCGGGGTTAGCCCTTGTGAGGAAATTGTATGAGGGGATCCAAGTCCAAGGGCATGGTCGGTCGGGAACGCATGCGTTGTTGGTTGCGTTGGAAACGTTGGCGGGCGATACTCCTTCCCAGCTTTCCCGTCACGTCTGAAGGGGCACTCTTTGAAGGTGATGTGGGTTCGCGGAGGGCCCTCAAGCTTTAAGAAGGGCTTGATGTCTACCCTTCTTCAGCCAAGATCCCCAAAAACATAAGAGCCAATCCCATCCTTTTCTTTTTTGGTTGTTCATCCGCTTTTCCGATATCCACACCAGATGCGACCTCATGATGGCGATTGATTGTCGCCGTCCCTACCTTTTTCCCTTTGGGGGATTTCACGGTCCAGGTTTCAGACATGTCCTCTCCCATGGAGGAGACATGTATCGTGTGAGGCCCAGTATTGCGTGACAGCGTATCGGCATGCCCTTCACCGACAATTCCAAAAATGAGGAGTAATGCGGCCAGAATTCCTGTCAAACAAAAAATGTTGGATTTTGGTTCTGATTGTGCGGAGTTCATAGCAGATCTCATTTGATGAAGGTGATTGAACTCCCCCATTTGGGGTATGGCCGATGTTCCTGCCATTATCGGTCTAGGTGGGAAAAGCTTGAAAGTCTGGTTAGAGGGACTTTTGTAAGTCCGATTCGGGACTGTTCTTGGATGTTGGGCGAATGTGTTGGACATTTCGCAGACTGGGGTGGCTTTTGCAGAAAAGCCTAAGAGGCGGGAAAATGGTCTTCTGTTATGTAGAACACTGGACAGCTCAAGATCAGAGGCTGACCCAGTCCTCCAAGGCCGAGTCGAGCTGAATTCCCGCTTCTTCTGGTGGCAAAATTTTCACGATCTCGGGGCCTGGGGCGTCGGTTCCCAACACGGAGAAATTAAACGGGATCGGTTCAGGGAGGGGTTGGTGTGCGGCATCCTGAATGAGCAAAATGGTGGGATGCAGGAGATTTTCTCGGGAATTGGCGGTGACAATGCCGCGTTCGCCAGTACTCAGCTCGACAAAGCTGTAGGTGGGGTAAATGCCAATGAGATTAATGAACTTCCCGACTAATTCTGCATCCAACGTTCCTTTCTTTCCTTGTTGATATAAGGATTGAAGCGCTTTCCGGACGGTGAGGGGGCTGCCGCTGTGGTGGCCGCTTAAGAGTTCATCATATTCATCGACGAGGCGAAGAATACGGCTGCCGGGTTGAATGGTGGCTGGATCGATATTGGCCGGATACCCGGATCCATCCAAGGCCACGTGATGTTCTCGGATATATGTTTGGACCTGGTCGGTCAAGGGAGATTGTTGCAGTAAAAAATCTAATCCTCGTTTGGGATGGGTTTGATAGATGGCCATCTCAGAATCGGATAAATCATGAAGTGGCCGATGGATCGTTTGTGGAATTTTTGACAGCCCGGCATCGTGCAGAAGGCCGGCCACCGCTAGGTCTTGGCATTCGGAATCTTCCAGCCCGACTGCCCGCGCTAAGAGGACTGATAAGGTACTGACCGCTAACGCATGATCATACAGCGCAGGTGAAAATTCCCTGGTACGAATGAGCGCAATATAAGCTTCTTCATGGTCAAGCGTGTCGGCCATGATGGATTGGGTCACATGATTGACCTGTTCAAGCGCGAGTCCCCCTGTTTGGGCCAATGTTTCCAGGATGTCCTGCACCCCTTGCAACATATATTGGCGTGTCTGAGTAATGGAGGAGAGTTCAGCTCCCAGTGCTTTTCCTTGAACGGTTTCTGGAAGGTTTTGAATCCGTGTGACTTCTGGTGCGATGGCGACCGTGGCCGTGACTCGCGGCGCTGGGGGCGGAGGCGAGACGGGGGCGACTTCAGGCGTGTCCGTGCGTTCCTCGGAGTCGACATCAAGGCCACGTTCAGTATCGATGGTGATTTCTTGAATCCCACATCCTTGTAATTTGACCAGGTCTTCGGCTGCACGAATCAGAAAACGATGTCTCAGAAATGGGGTATCCAACCAGGAGCGATCAATCCCGCAAAGATACATGCCCACTTTCACCGATGTGATGGGGATGCGTTTTTTAGCCATAATACGGGGTTTCCAACAAGGGGTTTAGTCGAGAACGTTCATCATTGGGAGTGGGTCCACCATTCTGGTTCATTATCGGTGTTCTCAGATTCGTTCTTAATGTGATTGGCCAAGTGGGGAGTGCGTTTCTCTAAGGGACGAGGATGCAGAATGCGGTGTGTGATGATTCGCCAAGCTAACGGGGAAATTTTCCTATAGAGAACGGAGTACTGATGCAGTCATAGATCACTGAACCATACAGGGTAGGATATGTCTCAACCAGCCAACGGACTCCTCGGTCTTAAGTTTCCTTTTCCTAAGACCGAAGGGGAACAGGTAGTCAGTAATGGAGAAACACCATGGCTGGTTTTCCAACATCCTTCTGTAGCGGTCCTTCCCTGGTTTTACGTGATTGCAGCCGGTCCATCTCTCGTGCTGATCTTCCTGGGGCTTGGTTTTGTAGTGTGTGGCTGGTCAGTGTGGTCGCGCTTGTCGGTTGTTTCCTGATTTGGCCTTCGAATAGCGGAGCCGCACCGGCTGGTGACACGTCTCAAGAACCGATTCGAACCTCCATCCCCATTTTAGGGACCACCATGAATGAGGTTCAGGAGCCGATTGGTATTGTGGCTGAAATTCAATTGGACTTTCTTCAGCGTGCGGATCATGACGGATTGGATCTTCAATTTTACACGACACCTGGAAAATTTTCGCACTATGCGCAACAGTCAGTGATAGAAGCCCTCTAC
>JAOUQB010000247.1 GCA_029879555.1 Nitrospirota bacterium
TACTCCAAGGGCCTTAGCCATAATGGGTGTTCCTTTGGCTTTTACTCTATCGATTGGATTTTCAATTCCAAACATCGTGGAGTTTGGAAGTGTGGCTCTTGCCGCGGGTGGAAACCCTGGGCAAGGGGGAGGCCAAGGAAAAGGGCCGGGTGGAGGAAAATCAGGAGCCGGGCAACGCCCTGAAATGGGTGGTGGGCAGGGTTTGGAAGATAAGGTCTTAAGGGGGGGGAAGGATAGTCTCGCAGTCACTGAAGAAGAGGATTCTGATCGTCCCCCGTGGGCTCAAACTCCAGGTCGTGATGGCAAGCCTGGTAGCGGAGGGGGTAAGCCAGCGGGCGCTGGAACGATGAAGGGCGATTTGTATGGAGATCTTTGGATCATTTTACGGGATGCCAATGGGGTTCCCATTTTGGATCAATATGGACATGTCCAACCTCTTGATGCAGACGGTAATTTGATCGCCTTGAACGAGGAGGGAGAACCCATTGATGAAGCCGCGGCGGCGCTGGTACAAGAAGTGGAATTTAGTCGGCTCAATGTGAGTCGGTCACCATCAAAAGTTTCAGATAAGTCCTATGATGCGGTACTGACCGCACTGAATTCAGCAACCAGTATCACACTCGATCCAGCCGGTCGTTTGGTCTTGACCATTGACGGGGTGGTCAAAACGATTGATTCACCGTTAGAGAATTTGGTCTTGTATGAAATGTTGCTGGATAAAGGGTTTTTGCCTGGTCTCACCGTGGATGATGCCATTTTGGGTTCTTTAATCTTCCTAAAAGATTCTCAACTTACGGCGGCTGATTTGGATGCTGCGACATCGTTCCTGGCTGCAGCTTCTGATAAAGGCACCGCGGTGTCCATCGATAGTGTGGTGTATCTCAATTCCATCCTGGGTATCTCCGGTACGATAGTGGTCAATGGGGACACCTATGTGGATTATTCCACTTTCAACTATGACCGGACTAGCACGTATGTGGGGGATATTACCTATCTAAAAGATGATGGGACGGGAACCGGCACATACATCACGGTGACCGAGCCTATCATGACTGCCGTTTTTGGAGATGAGGCATATACGAGTTCGGATGGTGGAGTAGATGGTTTTGCTCAAGCTGCGGATGATGCGCGGACGTTAATCGAATTCATTCATGAACCTATTCACTGATAGGAACATGATAGCCCCGCCCCAACGGGCGGGGCTATTGACTGATGGGTCCGTTATTTATTGAAGCACCACAGAGGACACTCACGATGAGACCGAAAAAAATTCTCTCTCTTCTTGTTTTGGCGGGAGTTTTCGCCAGTTCACCGGAGCCAGGCTTTGGTCCGGACGGATGGGGCAGTCAATTGGCTTTTGCTCAGGACCATGGGGCTGGGCATTCCGGTGCACATGGTGGGAGTGGTGGTCATTCCGGAGGGAAGCGTGGAGGTCATTCGGGTGGAGGAGGAGAGAGTGGACATTCATCCGGCGGGAAGGGTGGCCAAGGTGGAAAGGGGGGTGGACTTCGGGATATCTATATCCCCGGTAGTCATGGCTCTGGAAGCCAAATGCTTGAGGCCGAAGTGTTTCGAAGTCCTGGTGGACATGAGAGTGAAATTTCTTCAACGGAAGGGGAGGGCAGGCCAGACCAAAAAGGGAGAAAAGGCAACTCTAGTTCACGAGGGAAACCACCATGGGCTGGGGGAGCTATTCCGGAAGATGTTGAACTTGGTCGGCTGAATGTGGCGCGGGCCCCTGACCATGTGCTTGAAAAAGCGAGGGTGGAGGTCTATGCCACTTATGATCGGGACGGAAATGGGGTGATCGATCAACCGGAAGATTTGCGTGAAGTTGATTCACCCCTTGCAAATCTGGCCTTGTATAAAGAAGCCTTATTGGAAGGAAAATGGTCACTTGATCAAGCGGCTATGTTTTTGGGGAAAGCTTCAGATAAGAATCTTCCGCTGAGTGGGGAATCGGTTGAGGCCTTGAATCTTATTCTGAAAATTGATGATTCGCAAACATTTGCTAATTTTTCCTACGTCAGAGACACACAATATACTTCCGAAGAAATACAAGCCATCTTCGAGGGAGCAAATGTGGCAGCAGCCGGAGCCACAGGATTCGCGCAAGCGGCAGATGATGTTCGAGCGGTCGTGTTGTATTACCACGATCACCCGTCCTAAATACTCGGGACGATAGAATATCGGAAGTAAGCCAGAAGTTTCCTGATCCATTCATTGATATCCGGTAGTGCGTTGAGAAAGGCCGAAGTCTTTGTTAAGGGGTTTGCTTGTCAGGGGAGTAGGGTGGCTTTTTGATTCGGATTCATGGATGGCGCTCATTGCCATCATTTTTTTCGGTCCTAGGCAATAAGACTTTCATAAGCAAATCGGATGAAGGATCCTAAAAAAAGGTTTCAAGAAATTATCATGATCAAGAAAATCTTCCTCTAGCGAATAACGTGCGCCAAACAAAAATTTGAAAATTATTGGATGTCAACAACAACCTCATTTCGTGGTGCATTTTCGCGCCTACAGCGAGCATCCGTTGTTTTAGCCCTCACCACAACTTCGCAGCGAATCATCGATGGATTTTTTCTCTGCGTTCTAGCCTTTGGAATTTTCATCGGTGAGGGGGTGCTTTACGCACAAGTATCCCTTCCCAAGGAACCCACCGAGCAGTCCGCGCTTTCCAATCAAACTCAAACGCCCCAACCGGATCCCTCAAAGCTTCGAGTCGGCTCTTTTATCTTGAACCCCGTACTTACGATTTCTGAGCTGTACGACGATAATATCTTTGCAACCCGGAAAGATGAGCAGGATGATTTCATCACGATTATTTCGCCTTCTCTGCAAATTCAATCCGATTGGAAAAAGCATAGACTCAATGTGTTAAGCGGAGCGAATATCGCCAGGTATGCCAACGACGATTTGCAAAACTATGAAGATTATTGGGTGGAAGGTGACGGTCGTTACGACTTGTCGGGGAGAGCCAATGTGTTTGGTGGTGCCCGGTTCTCTCATCTGCATATTCCACGGACCTCGCCCAATGAGGTGTTTGGCACCAAGCCTACCATTTACCGCGAGATTGGTAGTCATGTGGGGATTTTTAACCGTTGGGATAAGGTGTCGATTCGATTGGGTGGAACATTTGAACGATTAGATTTTGATAATGTTTCTTCGAGTACAGGAGAAATCAATAATGATGATCGTGACCGAAACTCCTATGGCGTAGGCAGCCGACTTGGGTATGTGCTGTCCCCGCGTTATGAGGCATTCGTGCAGGGTGCCTATGATAACCGAACGTATGACGCGGCGCGCTGTTGCGCTTCTGGGGGAGTTCTCTATGACCGCGATTCTCAGGGATTTAATCTTGCCACAGGCCTGAATCTCAAGTTGACTGACACGCTCACCGCTGAAGTACTTGGGGGGTATCTCAGGCAGGATTATGCAGATGCTAATCTTAAGGACGTGAGCACCGTTGATTTTGGAGGCCTTCTTCGTTGGCGTGTGACTCCTGCCACGACTGTGCGTGGTTTTCTGGATCGATCAGTTGAGGAAACCATTGTGACAGGAGCCTCGAGTTATGTGAATTCTCAGGTGGGTGCCAGGATCAGCCATCGAATTGAACCACGCCTCACGGTCAATGTACATCTTGGTTACAGTCATGTGGATTTCCAGGGTATTTCACGGCTTGACCATGTCATGGAAGGTGGCGCGGGATTTAAGTATAGATTTCACCCCAATTTTTTTCTCACGGCCGATTATCAATTGCTGCATCGTGATTCGAATGTCCAAACAGTTGATTATTTTCAAAATCTGGTCCAGGTGGGCGTGGGAGGTGAACTGCCCTCTTCTTTCTCCACCATTGATGACAAGCCTGTGGAGACGGTGGGAAATCCCGCAGGCAATTCCCCTGACTTACTATGGTCTGGTTTCTATCTTGGAGGACAAGCGGGATTCGGGGGTATTACGTCCGAATTGTCTGGTCCTAGGGGATCAGGTGGCACATTGGATGCTGATTTTGGTGACCACGGTTTCACGGAAGGGGCTTTTGGGGGTTATGGAGTGACCTATCGTCAATGGTATGTCGGAGCAGAAATAGAAGGGGAAGCCAGTCAGGCTGAATGGGATCACAGCCGGAGTTCTGATGGCAGGGTGTTCTCTGTTGAGAAAGTCGCTGAATATGGTGGGGCCTTTCGTCTTGGCTATGCGTTGCAAGATGTGGCTTTGCTGTATGGACGGGTGGGATTCGCCAGAACCGAATTCAGGACAAAATACAATCATGAAGGAATTCCTACATCCCAGGATGATGACCAAACTGGCTTGCGGGTTGGTGGAGGAGTCGAGGTGGCGATGACCGATCATATCTTCGGGCGGTTTGACTACACGTACACCGATTATGGCGATGCCTATAAGGTCAACTTTGGCAATGGGTTCGATAAGTTTGAGACTCGTGAGACGTTGTTTCGCTTGGGTGTGGGCTATCGTTTTCATGGGGATTCACCAGAGGAGTCCCCCAAAAGCCAAGCTCCAGATCTTTCCGGATTTTATGCCGGGGCACAGGCTGGCTATGAAACATTGAATACGGATCTTGATGCTTTGCAAGCTGATGCGGGAGGTGACAGGTCGTTGGACGCAGACTTCGGAGGGCAAGGTCCCACGGCGAGTGTCTTTGGTGGATATGGGGTGACTTGGCACCA
>JAOUQB010000248.1 GCA_029879555.1 Nitrospirota bacterium
GAAAGGGGCTGAAGGGGTTACATTGGGAATTTGTGCGGTTTCCCTATGGGGCGTTCAGTAAAGATGTGGATAATGATTTGCTCTTTTTGCGGCGCAAAGAACGTATCCAGAATTTTGATGTGACAGGCGATGCCGAAGACGTGGTGGAATTGATCGACAAATTGGTTGAAGGCCATGAGGTGAATGAACAGATCATGGAAATTGTCCGCAACGTGGTTGAGGTCTATGGTCAGCAAGATACGAGTGAGATTATGAGTTCAGTCGAGGCAGTGGAATTAAGCCCAGCCGATAACCCGGAAGAAAAGCTGGCGATACGCGATATTTCGTTTCATACGATTATGTTAGTGCCCTCGCGAGTAGAGACGACGGAGCACTTGACTCTGACTGCGACTCAGGCGAAAAAACTCAATACGGCAATGGGGTATTAAGGAGACAGAGAGGTCAACAGTAAGAAGTGACTAGTAACGTGGAAAGATCGAACGGGAAGAGATGGACCGCTTCCCTTTCCAACAAAGAAAGGGAAACGGAATCCAATCGCGGCCTTATTTCATCGAGGTTTTCTTCTCGCCTTTTTTCTCTGTCTCTACCATAAATGCGGCAATCAATGCTTCCAATCGGACTTTCCCCACTCCGCTCACCGCTTCCAGTTCCTCTACGGACGTAAATTTCCCATGCTCTTTTTTGTAGTCTAAAATCTTTTGGGCCGTATCATGCCCGATACCTTTGACGGCTTCTAACTGTTCGAGCGTGGCCGTATTGAGATCCGCTTTCATCGCTCCAAGCGCTCCGGAAACAGGAAGCAAGAATGCCAATGACAGGCAGATCGCCAAGGCGAGGGTGGACAAGGGTTGGATTGAGTATTTCATGAAGACGCTCCTTAAAATGAGGGAAAATTAACCGCTTCCGTGACAAGAGGAGCGAAAATGTTCAACTTCTCTTGAAACAGCCATGTGAATAGTGGACGAACACTAGGGAGGAGGAAAACTCGTCCACAAGGTGTCGGAAGATTTGCCCTTTAAGGGGCCTTTGAGCTGAGAAAAGAATGAAAGAGGAAGGCCTGTGAGTCTTTTAGGTCGTCGGAAATTGATACAGGTGGCCGAATTTTTCTTCAAGATCCTGAATGAATGGAGCGGATGTGAGCGTTTGGCCTGTCACTCGTTGAATGAGGTCATTGGCAGAATAGTGCCGCCCCCATCGGTGCACGCGATCATTGAGCCATGTTTTTAACGGCAGGAAATTTCCTTCGCCAATATGTTTGGTGAGGTCGGGAATGTCGGTTTTGGCTTGATGAAAGAGCATGGCGGCATAGAGGTTCCCCAATGTATATGTGGGGAAATAGCCAAAGGCGCCGAATGACCAATGAACATCTTGGAGTACCCCTTCGGCATCGCTGGTTGGGGTAATCCCAAAATATTCTTCCATTTTCGCATTCCACAGTTCCGGTAAATCATCGACGTAGACTTGGCCCTCGATCACGTCCAGTTCGATTTCAAAGCGCACCATGATGTGCAGGTTGTAGGTGAGTTCGTCGGCTTCGACCCGAATGAACGAGGGGGTCACTCGATTGATGGCGACATAAAATTCGTCGGCCGGCACTGCGCCAAGTTGTGCGGGAAAAGTATCCTGCAATTTTGGATACCAATATTGCCAGAAGGCTCGTGAACGGCCCACAGCATTTTCCCACAGGCGTGACTGGCTTTCATGAATACCCAAGGAAATGGCCTCGCCCAAGGCGGTGCCATAGTGTTGCGCGGGTAAGCCTTGCTCATACAGGGCATGCCCTCCCTCATGGATGCAACTGAACAAACATGACGGTAAGTCCTTTTCAAACACGCGTGTGGTGACGCGTGAATCAGTGGGATGAAATGACGTGGTAAAGGGGTGCGCGGAAAGGTCCAAGCGTCCTCGTTGGAAATCGTAGCCCATCTGTTTGAGTACTTGGCGTCCGAACTCGACTTGCTTGGTGGTATCAAATGATTGAGTGAGCAAGGTGGTATTGGGTTGGACCGGGGAATTTCGAATCTGGTCGAGTAACCGAATCAAGTGTGTCCGCAATTCAGCAAAGAGAGGGCGGAGTTGGGCCACGGTTGACCCTGGTTCATAGGTATCCAGCAACGCATTGTATGGGGAGTCGGTATAGCCCAAATACTCGGCTTCTTTGCGTTTGAGACTGACCATTCGTTCCAAGTTGGGGAGAAAGCGTTGGAAATCGTTCGTCTTCCTGGCTTCGGCCCAGACCTGTTGGGCAAGAGAACATTCTCGTTCCAGCTCATTCACAAAGGTCGAAGGCAATTTTTTGGCGCGAGAAAAATCCCGCCAGGTTTCCCGAAGGAGCGCTTGCGAGGATTCGTCAAGAGAGGCGAGGTGCGTCGGAAGTATGGTGCCCGTTTCAATATCGAGGAAGGTGCCTAGCAGTGACTCCACTTCGGGTGAGACAAATTGGTTGTGTGCCAAGGTTTGCAGGGTGGCCAGCTGTTCTGCACGAATGGCTCCACCGCCTTGGGGCATGTAGGTCTCTTGATCCCATGAGAGGACGGCTGCCGCATCGCGCAAATGATGAATCTCGCGAAGTGTAGATGTTAAGAAATCCAACGAGATCGGAGTAGCCATGAAAATTTCCTTTTTCGTGAGTGATATAGATCAAATGGAACGTCTTGCACTGTACGTCAGTTATCGAGAAATTGGCAATAAAGATCACGGGGGTTTGCGGAACAAATCGACCGAAGTCTATTCCTCTAGTCATCCCCGACATTCGTTATTGGGGATCCATCATAATTATTTCTGAGGACCTCGGTTCGGCGTGACTCTCTGGAATATTTTTCCTGTTGATGGTTGCCGGGCAGATAGACTGAAGGGGAAAATGAGTTCCTTGATGATGTGTGAGGTCTATTTTTCTGGAGGAATTTCTCATGAAGCCATTAGTCTTGCCAGATGTGGAAGCCTACGCGGAAGCCCATTCGCTTGCAGAATCGGATTTATGCAGGCGATTGCGCGAAGAAACAAATCGCACGATGGATTGTCCCCAAATGGTTGTGGGGCCTTTGGAAGGGGCATTTTTAAAAGTGATGGCAATGACGGTAGGGGCCAAACGCATTTTGGAGATTGGAACATTCACCGGCTATAGCGCGTTGTGTTTGGCGGAGAGTCTTCCCGATGAGGCAGAGGTCATCACCTGTGATATTGATCCAGAGTCGACGGCTTTGGCCAAGCAGTATTGGGCCGAAAGCCCTCATGGCTCGAAGATTCACCTTCGTCTCGCTCCTGCACTTGAGACTCTTGCAAGCTTGACTGGTTCGTTTGATCTCATCTTCATTGATGCGGATAAAGCCAACTATGTGAACTATTTTCAACGGGCGTTGGAGTTGATCGCGCCAACCGGGGTGATCTTGATTGATAACGTGTTGTGGAGTGGAGACGTATTAAAAAGTCCTCCGCCCGATTCCAATACGGAAGCTATTCAAAAACTGAATCGCCTCGTGCATGCAGAGCCACGAGTCTCAGCCGTGTTGCTCACGATTCGCGATGGCGTCTTTTTAATAAAGCCACGGTCTTCCTCAATAGCGAATGTTCCGATGGCACAACAACAAACTCAGCAGTAAAAAGCTATTACGGGTGAAGAGGGCATGGGGATATCGAAATAGGGAGCCCTTCCTGCGCAATGAGATCTTCGCTGGCAGCATGACGGCCCAGGTATGGCTTAAAGATTGTCATCCTGAGTCAAACGAAGAATCTCGCCATGATCTGGCCTCATCAATCTGGCCTCAGATCTGTTGGCAGTTGGCTCAAGATGACGGACTTCTAGCGAGCCTGTCGAATGGTGTTCTCTCTTATTGCTGGGTTGGCAAACCTGTGCTTCAAGGCATTGATCCGTGCCAGATAGTCTTTCACCTTGTGGTCACCGCACTGTTGATTGGGGGTCAGCCGGAGTCCTCGTGCGGCATAGGCACGGCCCGCCCCGGCTCCACAGAGATGGATCACAGCAGCGAGATCTTGCTTTTTGTCGAGGGGCACCTTCTTGCGCTGTCCTAGTATCTGTGTGACCTGTCGATCCAGTAACGCTGCGGTCAATTCGATGGCATGGCTCGGAATCACTCGTGTATAGAGCCTGTTAAACCAACAGGAATGGAGGTCATGCCACAGGCCGTCCTCGATTACCTCGTGGTCATGAATACAATATCGCTTCGCTTCTTCGAATGTTCCGTCGGTGATTTGATACATACCCACGGCGCTCGACGCCGGTCTATACCACTCTAAAGGATTCCAGGTCCACTCCCATCGCCAATAGGTTCGTGCCACCGGATTTCCTCCCCCTTCAACTTGTGCCAGTGCACCCAGCAGTTCAGGAGTGATGGTGGCGGTCGCATGTTCGCGAAAAGGGGTTTCGTATTCTTTCCAGGTCTGGACTGGGCGCTTGGTGAGAGATTGGTCTAAGGGGAAGAAGATTTCGCTTGGCTTATGGAACGCATGAAAGGCCCAGTTGAGGCCAAGCCAGAGGAGAACCAGAACGGTCGCAATCACGACGGCACGGACCACAGGTGGTGCCGCCATGACGGCCCTCGCAACCACACGGATCCCTTGCCACCATCGGCGCGTGAATTGCCAGAAGGCGGCGAATATCCGTCGATGTTTTCGCGTCGTTCGTCGGCGAGGCTGTTTGCGGGTCAGTCTGGTGGAT
>JAOUQB010000249.1 GCA_029879555.1 Nitrospirota bacterium
AGCGGGTTCATTTTTAGGAAATTATCGTACAATTATGGAGAAGAAAATTGGAATACGGTCCGTGGATCTTCTGAAATGTTGTATGTTGGGGAAGCATTTAAAGCGTGACCGAACAGTAACCATATTTTGGTCATATTCATAGACCCTATAATGATAGTCAGGGATACTTGTGCCCCATCGATCTTTTGCCCGCTGTATGATTGATTTTGAAGACGCTAAAACGGATAACGAGGATGGTCATAATAGGATGGACTTAAATTTTAGGGATAAGTCTGAGATAGTTTCCCTAGAAATGAAAGGACAAAGGAATGGATGTCGTCACAATCATGGGATATGTCGCAGGGGTCTGTACCACCTCAGCCTTTCTTCCTCAGGCCATTAAGATTGTCAAAACAAGGCATACGAAAGATATTTCTTTGATGATGTATTCCGTGCTCACCACGGGCATCGTCCTGTGGTGTGTTTATGCTTTCATTAATCATGATTGGCCTCTGGCTCTTGCGAATGGTGTGACCCTGTTTTTGGCCGGATGGATCCTCATTCTCAAGCTCCGGTATGGGTAAAGCTGAGAACTTTTGGTGTGAGATCTAGAGCTCTTTGTTCTGGTTAACATTTTGAACGCGAATGGGTCTTTCCCTCAATTTTTCCTTTGATGTAAAGGGTGAAGTGTGTAGGTCAGGATCTTTCTGCGTAGTATTACTAGTAATGCGCAAGCGCAAGACGGTGCTAGCTGGAGGTTTCTATTCACCCTACAGTTGAATGATTGCATCTGTCCGTGCGAATCTACTCTCCTTAAATATTGAGTCAACGATTTAAAGCTGACTCATGCTTGATAAGTGCATTTGAGGTGTTCGGCCTCGTACGATCTTGCATAATCCCCCCTCTTGTCTTCTCAAATTGCTCACGAGTTTTCCGACATTATTGACAGCCCGCTTGGTACAAGGGCATAGGGAAATATCTATAGAACCCTCTGCAAAAGTCACGGAATCAGGTAGAATAGCGCTCATGATGCAAACCACCATGAGGTACCAGATGAAAACGAAACCGTTGCGGATTGAACGCTTTCTGAACGAGATGGATCAGATCGTGCCGTGGAAACAATTGGAGAAGGTCATTCAGCCGCATTATAAGAACACCGGCGGGCGTCCCCCGCACGAACTGCGGGTGATGCTCCGGATTCATTTTCTCCAATTGTGGCATAACTTGAGTGATCCCTTGATGGAAGAAGCCCTCTATGACCGCCTGAGTTTTCAGACCTTTCTGGGGTTTGACTGTTTTGGTGGGGTGATTCCAGATGAGAGCAGCATCTGCCGGTTTCGGCATCTCTTGGAAGAGCATGGACTATCTCAACAGATCCTGACCGCCGTGAATGTGCACTTAGATTCCCATGGGCTGGTGCTCAAGGCGGGGACCATTGTGGACGCCACCCTGTTGGCCGCTCCCGTGAGCAAGCACAATAGTCGCAAGGAACGGGATCCGGAGATGAGCTCGACCCGTAAGAATAACACGTGGCATTTCGGGGCCAAAGGGCATATTGGCGTGCAAGCGCAAGGACAGCCAATTATTCATTCCACTGAGTTCACCACGGCCAAGGTGCATGACGGCCAGGTGTTGGAAGAGTTGCAACACGGGGAAGAACAGGCGTTGTTTGGCGACAGCGCGTATACCAAGCAAGCAGACAAACGCCAGGCCCGAACCGACGGCTTCTATTACGGGATTTCGGATCGCGGCTACCGCCAGCATCCCTTGTCCTCGTCACAAAAGAAACGCAATCGTCGGCATTCCGGGATTCGAGCCAAGGTGGAACATCCGTTCCGGGTCATCAAGCACCTCTGGGGGCACCGGAAGCTTCGCTATAAAGGCCTGGCCAAAAACGCGTCGCAGTTCACGATGTTGTGTGCGCTGTCCAACATCTTTTTCTGCCGGCGAGCCCTGCTCGCGGAAGCCTAACGAAGGCAAGCCCTCCATGAGAGGCACCGACAAGCCCCGATTAGGGCAGCAAGGACGAAGCAACAAGGAACGCAAGACCAGAAGAACACTTCAAAAAACGATCCGAGGGCCAAAGAGCCTCAATGCAGCGGACTTTTGCAGAGGGTTCTATAGAACCCTGGGTCTAACCCAACAAAAGGGTGAAAAGTTGCATAGCCCCTTACGGGTGTTTTTCTAGTTTCAGCCCCTCCCCCGGTTTTCCTGTTTCTTTTGCTCTCTCTGCAGCAAGTTAAGTTGTCAAAACCGGCCCCACTTATGGTGAAGTGGGAGTCAACCGCCGGACGTGGAGCACATCATGGTTCGTGGCCTGTCGGAGGTTCGTGGCAGGCACAGAGACGACAGCAATCGTTTCTCCATTGCCGGCAAAACATTCCACTTCGTAGCCTTCAGGATAGTCGTGTGTAGCCGGATGATGCTCAACAATGGTCCCCATGTCGCCCGTCACTAAATCAACATCCGGCAGATCCTGTGTCAAAATTACACGTGAAAATAAGGGAAGGGTCATGGGTGTTTCTCCGGAATAAGGGTGATCAAACGAGCGGACGTTTCTCCATGGCGAATCATCCAAACGGTGCGCAGCCAGCGTTGCTGGCCATTCGGGCCTCGCAAGGGCGCACAAATCTCATATTTGCGGCCATACCTCGATGGCCGGCCAGGTTGACACTCCAATGAGAGGTGCTGTGTTCGTAGATCGTGTTCAAGTTGCCTCCAGGTGTCTTGCTCATATCCGATGTCAGCCAGATAGTGGGCTTTTGATGTGCCATCAGGGCTCAAATCATTCAGGGCATAATCGCGAAGTTTTTCCGAAGCAATAATCGTGGTGTCTTGTGGCAGTTTCATCCGTTGTTGAGTTATGGCTTCAGCATAAAAGATCAGTCGGGAAATCGCAACGCCGTTAATACTGCGTAATAAACTGTTCCGCGCCCCGTTTCATCCGATCCAAAGTATGGACATAAATATTGGTTTGCTTCATGGAGCTATGTCGGAGCATATCGCGCACGGCCGTCACCGGTGCCCCGCTTTCGAGCGCCATTGTGGCCGCCGTATGCCGGAGCGAATGCCCGGTGATGACATCGCGCTTCACTTGGCACAGCTTCAACCACTCGCGCACGAGCCCTTGAATCGTAATCTCCGACAAACGATGGCCGCCACGGCGGCCTACGGTTACAAACAACGGCAGCTTCTCATCGGTATAGATGCCGCCTTCGGGATCACTGGCCTTGGCCAAGGCCTGCTTCGATGGCATCGGCCGTTGCTCCAAATAGGCATCCAGTAAGCTGTACGCCTCCGGCCGTAAGACCACAAACGCATCGCGATCCTCTCGCCCCAAGCCTAGAATCCACAGAATCCGCCCTTCAGGCACCGTCTGATAATCCTCCACATTGGCCCGAATCACTTCAATCTCTCGTAATCCTGTTTTGAGCATGAAATACAAGATGGTCTTATCCCGTAAATATTACAGCGAGCACATCTGCGGCTGATTCGGATCCACGGGACCCGTGAGCCGGGCATTCAAGTTGGGTCCGTCACCGAGACGGGAAATTCAATCCCACAGAGCCATCATTCCCTTGAGTGTTCAAGAAGTTATGCTATCACGAATTCTTCAAAGATTGCTGAAACATAGTCATTCGTCAGTGTTTGTAAATAGGGACGTTT
The DNA here is from genome assembly GCA_029879555.1 of Nitrospirota bacterium. GTDB lineage: Bacteria > Nitrospirota > Nitrospiria > Nitrospirales > UBA8639 > Nitrospira_E. Next base: position 3,646 of record JAOUQB010000249.1, read on the forward strand.
TGCGAGGCGATGGGAATTTTCGCCCCCGTCTCGGTGCTAGACCCATCAGGGTAAATTTTCGTCGAGTTGCCTGTACACTCATTGCTTCATGAGAGCACGCGGTTGGCTCATTGGAGAAATGATGGAAGCAACCCTCTTCAGTGCGGATTGGTTAAAAATTGGCCGACCAATGAGGGGACGTCCCTCCTTATCCTGAGAGAAATGGAGTACCAAAGAGGGGCACGACGCTATTGCTGGGCGATATACGTCAATACTGTCAACACGCACTTAAAATTGACCCAGTAACGATCACGGAGAATTGACCCACTTCGAGCTGTCCTCTTCTTTTTGAGCGCTGTCGAGATTATTCTGGGAGCGCGTGGGCGGTGCCCGCTTGCCGTTTTTCGCGCAAGCGATAACTCTCGCCCCGGATATTAATGACCGTCGAGCGATGGAGGAGACGATCCAGCGCCGCCGAGGCCATAATGGCATCATTGGCAAAGATTTGGCCCACTCTCCAAAGGCTTTATTGAGGGAACGAACGTTTACTCAAAGACGGGAACTACTCAATAGCAATACTAACATTTCCTTCCATGAATGACCTCATTATGCTATTATTAGGTATGTATTATGATTACTATCGCATCCTATGGAGGGACATGCTATGAATATCAGATTTCCTGATGTTGATGAACACTACATTAAGAACAAAGTTGAAGCCGGGTTTTATATGAACGAAACCGAGCTCGTCCGCGACGCCGTTCGCCATATGCGTGAAGAAGACGAGCGCAAACATCAATTTCTCTCTGCGATCAAGGCCGGGCAAGACCAGGTAGGTAGCGGACAGCACAGGGAACTCACACCAGACGTTCTAAACGAGTTGCGACAAAACGCCACTAGGAAAATTCAGGAAGGACACAAGCCCAAATCCGATGTCCTCCCCGAGTAAATACACCCTATCTATCACTCAAGAAGCCGAAGACGATTTTATCGATATTCTGGTTTACACCGCTCAGCAATGGGGAGCGGACAAACAACAG
>JAOUQB010000251.1 GCA_029879555.1 Nitrospirota bacterium
TCCTCTTTTTCACCGATGCTGGACGAGTCTATTGGTTAAAGGTCTATCAATTGCCAGATGTGGGCCGGGCGAGTAAAGGTAAGGCGATCGTGAACGTGTTGGCTTTAAATGCAGGCGAACGCGTGACAGCAACCTTACCCGTTCGGGAGTTTAGCGAAGGGCACTTTGTGGTCATGTCGACCGAAAAAGGGTATATCAAGAAAACGGAACTTTCGGCCTTTAGCCATCCACGACAAGGCGGCATTATCGCGTTGACGTTGGAAGAGGGGGATCGCCTCCTTGGTGTCGATATCACGGATGGGACTCGAGATATTCTGTTGGGCACGCGTTTGGGCATTGTCATTCGCTTTAAAGAAGAGGATGTCCGACCGGTTGGCCGAACGGCACGTGGAGTCCGAGGTATTGCGTTGGCCAGTAATAATGCGGTGATCGGCATGGTGACCATCACAGGCGAATCGCAATCCTCCATTTTGACCGTGACCGAACGGGGTTATGGCAAGCGGACACAGGTGGAGGAATATCGTACCCAATCTCGAGCTGGGAAAGGCGTGATTAGCGTCAAAGTGACGGAGAAAAACGGACCGGCCATTTCCTTTCATCAGGTGTGGGATGCGGATGAAGTCATGCTCATGTCGGCGGAAGGGATGATTCTCCGAGCCCGCATGACGGACATTCGTGAAATTGGACGGAATGCCCAAGGGGTGCGAGTGATGGATTTACCAGAAGACGATCGTGTCGTCGGCGTCGCGAAGTTGGCCGAAACAGATGAAGGAGATGCCTCTGAAACATCTGGGGAGGATAGCTCAGAGGCTCCCGATTCAGGTTCTGAGCCTGATGCCTAGAAGAAAACCTCGGTGACAGAATATTCACTGATTCTCGAGGCGAGTAACCCATCAATGTTAGAGCCTGAAATACAATAACTTTACCTTCTCGCATCCCATCTTCAGGCCATATTTGAACGCGCCTCAATCAAAAACGCCTCACCATATCTGTGCTATGCCTCGGCCTTTTCTCAGTCGTTCCATCCAAATCCGACCAGAATCTGGGCGGGATTATGTGAAAATTTTTCTGTCTCAGACTCTTACCATGGTTCCATGAAACCGAAGAAAAAAGGGTTAGACCCCATTGTCAAAATGGGTTTAGGCATTTTGCTCGGAGGCTTTTGCCTGATTGCCTTCGGTATGTACCTCTCCCGCCCCGACCGATCCATTCCCCCATATAGCGTTGGCGCCCAAAAGGGGACGTTAGTCGCCCTCCACCTGCCCTCCTGGACAAGTGATCCAGAAATTGAAAGTTTACTCAAACGATTCCGCGAGGTCGGGAAGAAATCTCGTGATTTTGCCCATATGAAAATCCGGCCAACCACTCCACAGGATCCACGTGGGCGGTATCAGACGATTCAAATTATTATTTTTTCAGATCCAACGTGGACTGAGCCGGATACGTTTCAACGCTATGTCAGTGGGCAAAACGAGACCGCACTCACTTCGGTTGACCAAGATTTTCGCCAACAGTTTGAAGCCAGCGTTCGAGGCGGCTATCGTGCGGATGAGTCGGGCCAGGCCGGATGGATTGGCCCATGGAACCGCAGTCAGTCCACAGATCGAACCCTGACGATGCAGTGGATCTTTCAAGATCCTTGGGCACCAACCTGAGAGGAGTTATGTTTTCTCTGGAGTAATGGGCGAGGATTGAGAAAGGGCCTTAGTAATAGTCTGAGATAAGAGAGCTTGTAGTTCAGGATTATTCAGGCGTTCGGTTAACGCGATGGCAAAGGGTGAGGGAAGAACAGGTACTGACAAAGTAGCCAGGGAAGAAGGGGTGCTGGCTGGGGGCCTTACCGGGACGGGACCAATTCGTAAAATGATGTCCGTGAGTGCCAGGTCTGGCATGATTGAGTGGATGGCTTCCACAATAGTCGCTTTTAAAAACACCAATTGTTGAAGCCAAATCGAATTATCTGCCATCAGATATAGTTTTTTATAGCGAATGCTCTCCGGATAGGAATGTTTGGCAATCGTGTGGCCAACTAACCCTTCCCATTCATGCTGTAATCGGATTTCAGATAATTTCAGCGCAAGGGCACTACCCTTGGACACATCCTGTAGAACGGACCGAATTGGTTCAAACGCGCTCATAACTGCCTCATTGTATCGAATTGCCATAGGTGATTCATCTGTTCTGAAAACCTTTTGTCTATCCTGGATTCTTTAGTCACATTCAAGGGTGTAGGTGGTTCTCCCACTCCCGAGAGCTGGGCGTGGTAAGGTACAATACGTCATGGCCAAACAACATAAAGATCCGAACAACAAAGTTGTCGGCACCAATCGAAAAGCTACCTTTGACTATTTCATCGAAGAGAAAATCGAAGCGGGTTTGATGTTGGTTGGCACTGAAGTCAAGGCCTTGCGAGAAGGCCATCTCAACTTACGAGATAGTTACGCGTCCATTGCCAATGGGAAAGCGGTCCTTCATAACTGCCATATCGGTACCTATAGCCATGGCAATCAAATGAACCATGAGCCCCTGCGTCCTCGAACCTTGTTACTCCACAAAAAGGAGATCGAACGTTTAACGGACAAGGTGAAACTCAAAGGGCTGACCATTGTCCCCTTGCGTTTGTACTTTAATGATCGAGGACGAGCCAAGTTGGAACTGGCTGTGGCCCGGGGAAAGAAAACCTACGACCGACGCGAAACGGTAAAAAAACGCGAAGCCTCACGAGAAATCGACCGTGCAATGAAGGATTCGCGTTCTTAGGAATTCAGCCTCGCACCATGCCTGCGTTAAAAATACATTCAGCGGAATTTAAGGCGAGCTGTGGGACCGTTGAACAGTTTCTCAAGCCCACGATTCCGGAAGTTGCGATTGTGGGTCGCTCGAATGTGGGTAAATCGTCAGCTATTAACTGTCTAGTCAATCACAAAGGGCTTGCGAAGGTCGGCAAGACTCCGGGGAAAACCCAAACGATCAATTTTTTTCATGTTCAAACCAATGGGTCGCCGTTTATGTTAGTAGATCTTCCCGGCTATGGATTTGCCAAAGTACCGGATCGGGTTCAACAACAATGGGCCCCGTTGATTGAAGCGTTTTTTCAATCGAGAAAAAATCTGCGAGGGGTCATCATGCTGGTGGATTCCCGAAGAGTGCAAGATTCAGATCGGGATATGTTGGTTTGGGTTAGTCAATTACAGCTTCCTATTATGCTGGTCGCGACCAAAGCCGATAAAATTCCACGCGGCAAGCGCCAGGGAGCGATTCGAGAACTTCAGGAAGGTTTGGGGGTAGACCATGAACCGACCTTTCTCTCCGCCTACACCGGCGAAGGCAAACAGCAGGTACTAGGACAGTTACAGGATTTGTTGAAAAGTTAAAGCCGCACGTCGATGAAGGCTTTTTGTTTGAGGCCTTTTAGCCATCCACGATACGCTTCTTCTCCTCGTTGTTTCACCAGTTGTGAGTGGATGTCTCGCTCCACTTGTTCAAACGGGTACCGTTGAGATTCCTTGACTTCTTCAATGATGAGGAGGTGTATGCCGACCTTCGTTTCAATAGGCTTTGATAGGGTGCCTGGTATGAGTTCTTTTACGGCTTGAGCGAGTGGGGCGACCAAATTATTTTCCTCTACCCACCCCAATTCACTGACGAATTGCGAATGGTGGGCGGCAAGATCTTCGAGTGAGGTGTCTGGCGTCCAACCGGTATAAATCGCTTCAGCCTTGGACAGCGCCCGTTGGCGGGCCTCTTCACTGTCGGCATTCAGAAAAATTTGTTTGAGACGATATTGTGGTTGCAGGCGAAAATTATCCGAGTTGGCTTCATAATGCCGGCGTAATTCTTCCTCTTCGACGACGACATTCCGGCGCACCTCTATGTCGAAAAGTTTTTTCAGGAGCAGTTGCTTGCCGAAGTCTTCTTCTGTTTGTGTCGGGAGAAGAGGCGTTCGTCGGAGAGCCGCATCGATTTCTTCTTGGGTGACGGTAATGCCTTTCGCTTTGGCTTCCTGAAGTTGGAGCCGTTCGTCAATTAAGGTGTTGAGAACCTCTCGTTGCTTTTGCGTATAGCGCCGCTCAAATTCCACGCCATGGTATTTGGCTTTGAGGCGACTATATTCGTCACGAATCTGATGTTGAAGATCGGTCATCGTGATGACCTCTTTGTTGACGACCGCCACAATACGGTCCGTAAATCCTAAGCTCCATGTGGGGTTCACACACCACCAGGTCATAGAAACGAGGGTCACACAGAATAGAGTGCGCCAGGTCGAGCGAGAGTTTGAAAGAACCGTTGAAGACATTATGATTCCTCTTGTTTGGCCAGTGATTGTACCAAGCCTTGTAGCAAGGTATTGACCTGCGGGTACATCTCGCCCCAATCCTGTTGAGCCATGGTGACGCGGAACGCCCGAGGAGAGAGAAACTCCAACCCTCCCTTCCAAACATCCATTAATTGCCGGAGCCCCTGGTCTGGTAATTTGGCTTGGTCGTGAAACCGGATGTTGACCAGGCCATGGCGCAGTTCAACAAATTCCAGTTTAAGGGCTTTCGCCAAGACCCGTATTTGCATGACTTCAAAGAGCCGTTCCATGGCCTGGGGTAAGGTTCCAAACCGGTCTAAGGTCTCCCCATAGAGAAGTGCCAGGTCTCCCAGC
>JAOUQB010000250.1 GCA_029879555.1 Nitrospirota bacterium
GGCCCACATCGCCCACCGCATGCAGAAACACGGTCGCCTGATCCACCCCCACCCGCGCTTGATCGGTTAAGGCCCGAATATTCTCATTTGTCCCCTTCACATCTTTGAGTAAACCCGGCAATTCATGATTGAGTCGAATGAGTAACCGCTCCGATTGATTCACCGCTTTCTTCACTTGGAGGATCGTGGGCACCAGATAGCCCACTAAGACCACTACAGCCACAGCAATGATCATCACGGCCAAATCCACCATACGTTCTTATCCTTTCAAGACCGAATCACCGGCCGTTTACTTCGCCAATTGGTGGCCTGTTCATAGGCATACGCCCCTCGGAGGAGAATATTTTCCTCAAACGGACGCCCCATCAGTTGCAGCCCGATCGGCAACCCTTTGGCACTCAACCCACAGGGGACGGAGATCGCCGGCAGCCCGGCTAAACTTGCGGGAATGGTATAGATATCGGACAAATACATTTGCAGCGGATCTTCTAACCGTTCGCCAAGTCGAAAAGCTGGTGTCGGCATCACCGGGCTGACAAGAAGATCCACCTCTTGAAAGACCGCATCAAAATCGCGCTGAATCATCGTGCGCACAGCTTGGGCCTTGGCATAATAGGCATCGTAATAGCCAGCACTCAGCGCATACGTCCCCAGCATGATACGGCGCTTCACTTCAGGACCAAATCCTTGCGATCGGGTGCTGTGGTACATCTCAGCCAGTTCTTTACACTCCTTGGCACGATAGCCATATTTGACTCCGTCGTATCGCGCTAAATTCGAACTCGCTTCGGCCGTGGCAATAAGATAATACGTGGCAATAGCACGTTCCGTTGAAGGCAAAGAGACCTCTTGAATCTTCCCTCCGATTTCTTTTAACACTTCAATGGCATCTTGAATTTTCTCCGAAACTTCCGGATCGAGCCCTTCGGTAAAATATTCTTGGGGAACGCCAATCACGAGTTTCTTGAGATCTTTCTTTTTTGCAGATTTCGTAAAATCTGGCGCATCACGTTTTGCCGAAGTCGAATCCAAAGGATCATGTCCCACCAGCGCATTCAGCATAATGGCGGCATCCGTTACTGTTTTGGTGATGGGCCCGATTTGATCTAATGAGGAGGCAAAGGCGATCAGTCCATAACGAGACACCCGCCCATACGTTGGCTTTAAACCCACCACGCCACAGCAGGCGGCTGGCTGACGAATGGATCCGCCGGTATCAGAACCTAAAGCTGCCACACATTCATCGGCGGCCACAGCGGCGGCAGATCCACCACTGGATCCACCAGGAATATGCTGTTGATTCCACGGATTTCTCGAAGGGCCAAAGGCCGAATGCTCAGTCGAAGAGCCCATCGCAAATTCATCTAAGTTCGTTTTCCCCAGGATCAATGGTTTCTGGGCATTGAACCTCGTCATAACCGTGGCATCATAGGGAGGGACAAAGTGTTCCAGCATTCGAGACCCGCAGGTCGTTCGCATGCCTTTCGTGCAGATATTATCTTTAATGCCCAAGGGCATCGCCATGAGGGGCTCCGTTTTACGCCAGGCTTTCAGACCGTCGTCAATAGCTTTGGCGCTTTCAAGCAAGTCTTCCCTCGGAGTCAGCGTAATATAGGATTTAATTTTTGGTTCAACTTGACTGATTCGAAGCAGGTAGGCCCGGGCGATTTCACCAGCCGTGATTTCCCCACCGGTGAACTTATCCTGCAATTCTTTTAATGTCAGTTTAAACAAGGCCATGGAACAGGGATACCTTCAAACGTGAGAGAGAACATGTGGGCCCACAGATCGATCAAGCGGGATTTGTCGTACGAATGGCATTCCGTGCATCAACTTGAATAATTTTTGGCACGTGGCGTTTGGCCTCATCATCATTGAAAAATTCATAGCAAAAAATAATCACCAAATCGCCCGTTACGCCTTTTCTGGCCGTTGGACCGTTGAGGATAATTTCTCCTTTGCCCCGTGTACCAGGAAGGGCATACGTCGAAAAACGCTCTCCGTTGTTCAAGTTCGAGACCTGAACCATCTCAAAGGGGAGAATACCCGCACGATCCATCAGTTCTTCATCAATGGTCATGCTGCCTTCATATTCCAAATTGGATTCGGTCACCGTCGCCCGATGAATTTTACAACGTAATAATTGTCGATACATGGAAAATTCCTACAATAAAATTCCGATAAAAATAACCTGTGACCAGACTGACTATTTCCCGATAATTTTCGGTACCACAAAAAACCCCTCGCTCGAGTCGGGAGCATTGCTCAAGGCTTGCTGTTGTGTCAGCCCTTCTCGAGGAAGGTCTTCCCGTAAAAATGGTTCCTGCTCGGCCACGGACGCCGTTAGCGGAATACCTTCAGTCGAAACTTCTTGGAGTTGTTCCACAAAGGTCAAAATCTGACTCAATTGTTCCCCGAAAAGCGTTTTTTCGGGCTCCGTCAAATCAAGCCTAGCCAACTTGGCCACATGCTCAACTTCTTTCTGGGAAATATTTGCCATGCCAACTTTCAGAAATTCAGGAATAACCAGAGAATACAGGGAAAAATATTAGGAGAATTGCTTAAGTTTTACACGTATTTTTACCATGAATTTCTCTACAAAAGCTACTTTGGGGAACAGTTGAACAATTGGAAGGAATGGGGCATCCGGCAACGGAAGCCCTACAACTTGCTGGCCATGGATCCCTCATCAGCAAAGCTGACGTACCTCCCATCACCAATGACCACGTGATCGAGGACGCGGATGCCCAAGATATCTCCAGCCGCGATGAGCCGTTGAGTGAGTGCATGATCTTCCTGACTGGGTTCGGGATCTCCACTGGGATGATTGTGAACAAAGATGATCGCTGCGGCTGATTCCCGCACGGCAATGTTAAAGACCTCACGAGGGTGAACAATACTCACGGTCAGACTTCCTTGCGACACCGTAAAATCACGAATGACGGTATGCTTGGCATCTAACAACACGGCCTTAAACACTTCGTGGCGCAAATCTCGCAGCAAGGGATAATAATGTTCAAACACATGCTGGCTGCCCTGAATCCGTTTGCCCTCCGTCAAGGGCATGGCGAGGGCCCGTTTTCCTAACTCTACTCCTGCCAATATCTGCGCGGCTTTCGCGGGCCCAATGCCGGGAATCGCGCAAAGTTCTTCCAGGCTGCGGTTGGCTAGGCCTCGCAATCCCTCTAATTGGGTTAAGACATCCATGGCCACCTCAACGGCCGAACAATCTGTCCGCCCCACGCGAAGAAGAATGGCTAACAATTGGGCATCGGAAAGCCCCTGAGGGCCCTTTAAAAATAACAGTTCTCGTGGCCGCTCTTGTTCCGGCCACGATTGAATCCCTTTTTTCACCTGCACCATTGGTTGCCTTTCATGTTCGCTTCTGAACAAACCTGAGCCCACTATACGCAGCCAATTTTCATCCCGTCAAAACGCTCCTAAATGGCTGGTCGAGTTGCCCAAAAGCCCAATTGTTGAGGTTTCTCTGGCTATGCTATCGTCTCAATCCTATGGATTTTTCGTCTATTCGTATTATTGCCGGGTCGTTGAAAGGTCGAAAAATCCCCACCCTCCAGGGACAGGGCATACGTCCCACTTCGCTCCGAGCCCGGGAAGCCCTATTCTCTATTCTGGGATCGGTCATCCAGGGAGCGAGTGTGGCCGATTTATTTGCCGGGAGTGGTGCGATTGGACTGGAAGCCTTAAGTCGGGGCGCGCAAAAAGCGGTCTTTGTCGAGCAGAATCCTGAAGCCGGACGGACCCTTGAGAAGACCCTCGCTCAATTCAAGGTGAAAGTCCAAAGCCAGGTGTTCATTCAAGATGTTGCCCTCGCCATCCAAAACCCCTATTTGGTAGGATGGCGCCCGTTTGATGTGGTGTATATTGATCCTCCCTATCAATTTGAACAGAGCCTCCAAGTGCTCACCCAAATTGAAGAGGCGGACCTGGTCGCTAACAATGGGCACGTGATCTATGAACATTTTTCAAAACGAACGCCGCCGTCAACCATTGGACAGTGGGCGTTGACCCGAACGGCGAAATACGGGGATACAGGTTTGAGCTTTTATCGACCAGAGACACCAAGGAAAAGTGCGGCACCGGGTGAGAATGCGTCATGACGATTGGCATCTATCCAGGCACCTTTGATCCGATTACCCGCGGCCATGCGGACGTGATTGCCCGAAGCCTCCATGTCGTGCAACAAGTCGTGGTGGCCGTGGCCCCTAACCCTCGAAAAACGCCGTTGTTTGATCTGAAGGATCGCGTCGAATTGGCCAAAATTGTGACGCGAGATCTCCCGGGAGTCGTCGTGGAACCTTTTGATGGATTGCTCGTAGAGTACGTGCGTCGACGAGGTGCCCAAGCGATCATTCGAGGTTTACGAGCGGTCTCAGATTTTGAGCATGAATTCCAGATGGCCTTATTAAACCGAAAGCTTGACCAGAATTTGGAAACCATGTTTTTAATGGCCAGCGAAGAATATTCCTACCTGACCTCCAGCATGGTAAAAGAAGTAGCATCAGTCGGCGGACCGCTCCATGACTTCCTCCATCCGGAAGTGGCCGAACGTCTTAAAACCCAATTGCGATTAACCCGATCATGAACCTCGCCTCCCGTACCACCCGAATCACGCCCTCGCCCACGTTAC
>JAOUQB010000023.1 GCA_029879555.1 Nitrospirota bacterium
CTTTTTGCCCTTTGGAAATGGATTGAGGATAAAACGAATCGGCAAAACCTTGACAATCAAAGACGAACCGTCCAGTTGGGTCGGCATTGGATGTTGACGCCGTTTCATGAAATCGTCCTTGTTCATGCCACTCAACAGCCGGTCCTGACTCCTCAGTGGGTGTGTATAGAAGAGCTGCCAGAAACCAACCTCGGTGTCGGGAATCCACCGGACTGTACGGTTCAAGATCCCCGAGCGGAGTTGGCCCGGCACAGACAGTATGGGGATACGACATCGACTATTGATGGGACATTGGCCATTCATCGTCCAAGTACGGAGGAAATTGATATTCAGGCCGAATGGCGAGAACCAATCGACCATCCCAGTAAGGGAATGACCTCGGAAAATCTTAATGATTGGCTGTATGTAACAGGATCAGCCGCTCCGTTTGAAGTCAAAATTAGTTATGTCCCTTCCCGAGATCCTGGTCCGGTCGTTGCCCGAGGTATTCCGGGGGTGGATGAAGAGGCGGATGAAGAGTTGGAAAATCCCGATGACTTTTCTGATGAACTTCCTCTACAACCTGCCGCCTTTGAAATGCCCGTCGTGCCAGAAGATTCGAATCGGAGGGAACGTGAGAACGCAGGCGATCTATCCGGAGGAACCGACACTTCGGAGGGGAAGGTGTTTGAACGGGCTGTTCCGAATGCACGAGTCAGTGCCGTGCGTCAACCTCATAGCGGGCCCCCACCGTACGATGAACGACCCCATCGTTGTGCAGCCAGTCCTCCGCCACCTCCCCCGGCGAATTATGGGGAGCGATTTCGTTTTCAGGGGCTTCACCGGTTTGGGGACACGAAATATCGATGTGTCTCCTATACGGCTATTGGTACTTCTCGGTATCGGGAATATTTTAGGCCTATGCAGGATGAGGAGACGGTCTTGCTCCAAAACGGAAAATTGCCTCCACGGTGGACCAGATCCTCTCCGCCCATCATGTTAGATATTTTGAGCACTGCCCAACCCGAGGCTCCGAAGGTCTTGTATGTGATCCCCACATTTAAATGGGAAGCCTCCCCTCAAGGACATCGACGAGTCGGAGGCGGTCTTCGTGTCTATTTGGATCGACCCTGGTATTCGTCTGGTGATGGTGAACAACTTGCCGTCGTGCTCTATCCCGATGCCAGAGCCGAGTTACCTGAACAAGCCAAAGCGTTTGTGACGCAATGGGGACTCGATCCGTTATGGGAAGACGGCTCGAGAAATTTCAAGCCTGCCGCGACGATTTCCAAGCAACCTGTTCCCCAAGTGAACCAACCGATCTTGAAGCAGAATGTTATTCGGCCTCGGGGGCTTTCTGAAGAACTCGAAGACGAGGTCACATCGAGAGCTGTGAACCCTGCTAGTCTTCAGGCCTCCAAGGCGCAATTTTTGAGACAATACGGAGTCGGAATATCCAATCCCACTCCTGCTCATTTCCGTAATGCGGTCGCTGTTCGCCACGATTTGGGCATTCGAGAAACGGCAAGCTCGAATCGACGAATTCTTAGCAGAGCCGTCCCCCAAATAACGCCTCAGAAAAAGCCTCTCGTCCAAGCTCGGCCTCAAGCATTGGGTCGCCCACCCATGCCGGTCACCATTTGTGCCTTTGACGTGAAGCCCGATATTTCCCGCCAACTCTGGTATTGCGATATCGAGATGGATCCGGGGACTGCGTATTTCCCGTTTGTTCGTTTGGCTTTAGCACGTTATCAAGTCAATTCAATACGCGGCGCTCATCTATCGCCGGTCGTGCTAGCGGACTTTGCACAACTGGTACCTGAACGGACAGCAAGTGTGGTGAATGATCCGAAGGATGCGAACCAAGTTTTGGTGACAGTGGCTGGGGTACCTGGTACGGTAGGTTCTCAACGCTTTTCCCGGATTGAGGTGGACGTGGAGGAAGCCGACCTTGCAGTGGGAGGGGAATTAGGCTGGACTCCTGTTCCACGTCGAGGTGTTGTGACCCTTCCTAGGGTGAATGCCCAGCAATGGACGGGACCTGTCACGCTTCCTCCGCCTTCGGGGAAACCACATCGTCTAGTCATTAAGGAATATGAAGTGTTCAATGTCCCGCCTGAAGCGGATTCATCTCCGAGCCCAAGGCAAGACGAACGATTGGTATACGCCGATGTACTCCCAATTCAGCGATAGGTTTTACTGGCTGTTTGAATAACCCATTCTTCTTTGTTTAGATCGTGATGAAAGACTTTATGCTCTGTTCCCTTCGCTATCTTGTGTTCAGTCTCTTGATGGTGTGCATGGCTTTGCCTCCTGTTTTTGCCCAAGAGGATATTGGGACTTTGAAAAAAGGTATTGTCAAGATTACCTCTGAGTTTTCCAATGGTCGGAAAATCGGGACCGGGTTTATTGCTGCCAAGGGGAAGAAATATCTCTATATTGTGACGGCGTCGCATGTGGTGGAGGGAGACATTGAAGCGCCAAAGAGCATTCAGGTTCTGTTCTTTTCGCATCAAGAAGAAGCCTTCCCAGCCAAAATTGTGAAGAAAGAAGGGGGCGATCCGCGAGGGTTGGCATTGTTGAAGGTCCAAGGCGATCTTCCTAATGATGTGCAGATGTTATCTTGGGACACACAAACACGGGTCAAAGGAGGCGAAGAAATTCATCTCATAGGGTTTCCTCGCATTGGGGGCAATGATTGGGCGGTGACGAAGGGGACCCTTTCGGGTTTTGATGGGCCCGTGCTGAAGTTTTCTGGAGGTGCGGCAGAAGGGAATTCAGGAGGGCCGGTGCTCTATCACGGGCAGGTGGTTGGCGTGGTGATGGAGGTCACCGGGCAATTCGGCAATGCCAAGCCGGCGCAGATTGCGAAATTTACTGTTGAGAATTGGCCGGGATATCCTCGAGTGGCGCTTTCCCCAAATGCATCAGAAGATCCAGGTTCGAATTCCACGGGTGTGGTCTCCTCTCCGCCACCACAAGCCGGGATGGCGGTCTTGGTGATCGAATCCACCCCTGACAAAGCCCAAGTCTTTGTGGATGACGAATATATTGGCAATACCGGCCCAGGGCCGGTGGTCGTGCGGGATTTGGAGCCTGATGAATATGAGGTGATGGTGTCGAAGGATGGCTTTCGGTCTTGGACCCGGACGTTCGATCTTCGTGCTGGCGAGCAACGAACTCTACAGGCCACATTACAAGAAGGCGGGTCTCTTGGCGTTGCGGGCGTTTGGAAAAACCCCTCAGAACCGACGATCTCCTATGTGTTAACTCAACAAGGGAATCATGTCACCATGACCGAAGTGACCACCAATCTCTTGGGTACCGTTGTGACCGCGCAGGGTGAAGGCCAATTGCAAGGCCATCAATTGGAAATGATATATCGTACGGCGTTGGGTACCATGGGCCAATCTACGACCACCTTGTCCGACGATGGGCAACGGTTGATTGGCGCATTCCAAGATTTTTCCAACATGGTCCCCGTGGCTATATCTCTGATGCGAACAGGAGAAACGCCTCCGGCTTTTTCTCCTCCTGGATCTGGGGCTTTCAATTCGATCCAGAATTTTGGCCAATAAGTCCTTCCCTTACAAATGCGTGTTGCTTTATTCAGATATAGTGCTTTAACCATCAAATACGCCGTTCACCCTCACCCCAACCCTCTCCCTCAAGGGCGAGGGGGCTCTGAAATGTCTTAGTTGAAAGTTAAGCCACTATAGTTTTGAAATTTCCGAGCCTGGTGATTGTTAAAAAGGGAGGGAGCGATTCAAGAAGGATGAAGGCGCGATTGGTGGAAAATCTGGAGACAAGGGGAGCACGAGGGAGAGCGAAGGCTTAGGCTGTTCCGGACACGTCTTCTTCGGCTTGGGTGAGAATTTGAGCAAATCGTTTGCCGACAATATTGGTGACCTTCCCCATAATTTCCGTCAGCTCTTGTAATTCTTCGGGCTTCAGTTCTTCTTTGAGATTAGGGTGGAGGCCCCAATTCGCGTTGACCAGTTTCCCATCTCGTTTAATCACCACATGCAGGATTTCTGTTTCGGGTGAAGTGGTGGGAGCTTTTGATGATGAGGTTTCGGCTCCTGAGCTGCCCTGTGCCATAGGTATCTCCTTCATTCAAAACGTCATGAGTGACGATTGTACTGTATTCCGGTTCTGCCTGTAACCTCCTCCGCCCGTCTCTTCTAAAAAATCGATCTTGCTTGTCTGACTCCCAGTGGGAGGGGTACATTTCTTCTTGCATCGGATGGGTTTATCTCTGGTCTTTCGCAACATCATTAGGAGTGGCTGGGCATGAAGGTCTGAGGGCGGGACCACTCCGTATTCACATTTTGAGGGGGTAGGCGGGTATGGACACGAATCGGCGTCGATTTTGGGACAAGATGGATCTCAATGATTTGGCCAGGAATTTTTTTGAAGGATTGTTAATCCTCGTGCCTGTCGCGGCAACAATCTCTGTGGCATGGCTGATTGTTCAGGGGATAGACGGGTGGCTGAATATTCCTATCCCTGGTGTGGGATTTTTGGCCACGATAGCTCTTATCACGTTAACTGGGCGGTATGCCTCTACGGTGTTTGTGCAGAAAATGCTGGATATGATGGAGCGCGTGTTGATCAAAGCCCCATTTGTGAAGCTGCTTTACACCTCGATTAAAGATTTGATTGAAGCCTTCATGGGCGAAAAGCGACGATTTGATCAGCCCGTTCTCGTCTCCCTTTCCCCTGAGGGTTATGCCGAAGCTGTGGGATTTGTCACCCGGACCGACTTGGAGTTTTTGGGGTTACTCAACCATGTGGCGGTCTATTTCCCGCAATCATACAACTTTGCCGGACATCTGTTGGTGTTTCCCAAGGCACAGGTGCGACCGTTAGACGCAGAAAGCGTGGAAGTCATGGCCTTCATTGTCTCGGGTGGGGTGTCCGGGGGACCGCAGGCCCAAGGGGCGATGGTGGCGTAACCCCATCAGGCTAACCAGAATGATTGCTTCCACCGTGTGAAACACAATTGCTGGCGTTTCATTCCTCCTTCTTGACGTTTCAAGAACGAAAAACGGCGGGTTCCGCTTCCCCTTCTCAGGGACTTGCCAATCCAGGCCGATGGAAGTCACCATGAGAAAGTGAATGGCTATTCACCTTGTCGAATTAACATTCACCTATTAGAATAATTATTCATCGATAAGTGAAGTGAATGGTTTTACGAGGATTTCATGGATCAACGATCCCAACGAAAACAGCGTGAATACGAGGCGAGGAGGGAAGAAATTCTCTTAGCCGCCGAACGCATGTTTTCGCAACATGGGTTTTTTAAGACCAGTATGGCGGAAATTGCGGAATCAGCCCAATTTGCTATGGGGACGGTCTATCGATTTTTTAAGAGTAAGGAAGAAATCTATATTTCTTTGGTTGAAGCCAAGGTTGAGGAACTGTTGAGTCTCCTGAAAGAGGCCACCAAGAGTGGGTCGACGGCTCCCGAGAAGTTGCGGGACGTGATTCGGGTGAAATTGGCCTTTGCGGATCAAAATCGTGACTTTTTCCGGATTTATGTTTCCGAATGGAGTGGGTTTGAATGGACGGTGAAAAGCGCGTTTGGTGATCGGGTATGGAAAAAGTATTTGGCTCAAATCGATTTGGTGGCCAAGCTCATCAAGGATGGGATAAAAGCTAAAGAGTTTCGTCACGTGAATCCGAAGGATACCTCGCTGGCTTTGCATGGCATGTTGAATTCTACGATTTATGTGTGGATCTTACAGGCTGGGCCCAAAGAATCACTGGTCGATAAAGGAGAATGGTTGAGCGCGTTGTTTCTTGGGGGCATTGGTGCTGCCAAGACGAACACGTAAGGATAGAAGGCTATGATAATTCGAACACATATTCGCTGGTTCCTGCCTGCACTGCTTGTGGGTGGACTGGGATTGCTAGGATGCAGTGAGGAACAACAAGCGGCCCAACCACCAAAGGGGCGGCCGCCGACACCGGTTCGTGTGGCCGAAGTGGTGAATCGAACGGTGCAAAAAACCGTTGAACTTGTCGGTACGGTCGAGCCGTGGCGTCGAAGTGTCGTGGCTGGAGAATTGGCTGCCCTGGTCGAAAAGTTTCCGGTGGAAGAAGGCATGGTGGTGAAGCGAGGGCAGGTGTTAGCTCAATTACGTACCGATAGCCTGACGATTCAACTTAATTCGGCTGAGGCCTCACAACGTGAGGCCGAAACGCGATATGGACAAGCTCAAAAAGATCTCGAACGCATTAAGACTTTATTCGCCAAGCAACTGGTCACGCAAAAGGAATTTGACGATGCGGTGACGCAAGAAGCGGCCTTGGCCCAACGCTTGGCGCAATTGAAATCGGAACTCTTGCAGGTGCGAGATCAATTGAAAAAAACACGGGTGGTGGCGCCATTCGATGGCTGGGTCGTGAAAGAATTCACCGAAGTGGGGCAATGGATTCAAACAGGTGGACCAATCGTGGAACTGGTTGATCTCTCACGTGTGCAAGTCGAAGTGCCGTTGCCAGAACGCTATGTTGGTGAGATCAAAGTCGGGGCGTCGGTCTCGGCTATCTTTGATGGACTACCTGGGTTCCAAGCACAGGGGAGAGTGTTTTCGGTGTTGGCTCAAGCAGATCGAAATTCCCGAACCTTTCCCATCAAAGTGGAATTGCCGAATGCCGATCTTATGATCAAGAGCGGCTTGGTGTCCCGCGTCATTTTACAAGTGGGAGTGCCGTATACGGCTCTGGTGATTCCCAAGGATGCCCTGGTTCTTCGTGGGGGGGCAGAGTTTGTTTTTGTGCTGAAGGATGGCAGCGTATCACAAGTGCGCGTGATTCCCCTGAATCATGTGAACGATGAGGTCGAAGTCAGCGGTTCGCTTGAATCGGGGATGGTGGTTGTCGTGGAAGGGAATGAACGGCTGTTCCCTGGACAGCCTGTACGTGTGCTTGAAGAGGCATCACCAGCATGAATGTGATTCAATCGGCCATTCGCTATCCAGTCACGACCACAGTGGGCGTGTTGTTTGTTGTGTTGTTCGGTATCGTGTCTCTATTGCGGTTGCCGATTCAACTCACACCGGATGTGACGAAAGAGGAAATTACGGTCGACACGCGATGGAGTGGAGCCAGTTCCCACGAAATTGAACGCGAAATTGTCGAGGAGCAAGAAGAGCAGTTAAAGGGTGTTGAAGGCCTTGAACGCATGTTTTCTGAAAGCTCATTTGGCAGTGGGAAAATTGTGCTACGGTTTCCGGCGGGCACCAACTTGGATGCGTCCCTCCTCCTCGTCTCGAATCGTTTGAATCAGGTGAAAGAATATCCGGAGGAAGCTGATGAGCCGGTCTTGAGTAGTGCCGATTCCTCAGGAGTGGCGGTAGCGTGGTTTATCTTTGAACCCTTAGAAAATAATCCCGTGCCGATCGACAACATGTTCGATTATGCCGAGGATGTGATTAAAGCCCGATTCGAACGAGTGTCGGGTGTGGCGGCTTCAAATGTTCGCGGAGGGCGAGAGCGGGAGATGCAAGTCTTGGTGGACCCTGCCAAGCTGGCGGCTCGCTCCCTCACCTGGGTGGCATTAGCGCGGGCGCTCGATCAAGAGAATCGAGATTTTAGCGGCGGGGATTTTGATGAAGGTAAGCGCTCGTATGTGGTACGGACCGTAGGGGAATACAAAACTCCGGCTGATGTCGAATCGGTGATTATTGCGCGCAGGAATGGCGCCCCGGTCTATGTTCGTGATGTGGCTTCCGTGAAGCTAGACTACAAGGATGCGGAGAATGTGGTGCGGCAGGCGGGAAAGACCTGTATTGCGATCAACGTGGTTCGGCAACCCGGAGCGAATGTGCTTGAGGTGATGGATGGTTTGCGGCAAGCCGTGCGTGAACTGAATGAAGGACGGTTGAATCCACTCGGGTTCAAGTTGTACCAGGTCTATGATGAGACGGATTACATCTATAGTTCCTTGTCTCTTGTTCAACAAAACTTGGTGGCTGGGAGTCTATTGGCGATTGTGGTGCTGTATCTGTTCTTGCGAACGGGGAGTACCACCTTGGTGATTGGGTTGGCCATCCCCATCAGTATTATGGGGACCTTTATTGCCTTGTGGTTGTTGGATCGCAATTTAAATGTCATTAGCTTAGCGGGGATGACCTTTGCCGCCGGCATGCTGGTCGATAATTCTATTGTGGTGCTGGAAAACATCTATCGGCATCGCGAAGCCGGCAAGCCACTTATCCAAGCGGCCTATGACGGAACGGCTGAAGTATGGGGGGCGGTGCTGGCCAGCACGCTCACGACGATCGCGGTCTTCATTCCGATCGTGTTTATTGAGCAACAATCGGGACAACTCTTTCGAGATATTGCGATCGCCATTAGTGCTGGCGTGGGGCTCAGCCTCTTGGTTTCCATCACGGTGATTCCCAGTCTGGCGGCGCGCATTTTGACGACGCGTTCCCGACGTCAGGACATGGTGGCTCATCCAGGGATCCTGAAATCCGAGTTTGATGAATCGGTGTTTGTGGAGGAGGCGGGAACTCCTCGATCTTATGGCTTGGCAGATCGTATTGGGGCGATGGTGTCGACGGTGTGTGCCAATAAAGTCCTCCGTCTCATGACTATTGTTGGTCTCATTGGACTGTCCTGTGGACTGACGTGGCTATTCATTCCTCAGGCAGAATATTTACCGACGGGGAATCGCAATCTGGTCATTGGTATTCTTCTGCCACCGCCTGGCTACAACTTGGAGACCTTTCTCAAAATGGGGAAGACCATTGAAGCCGAGCTGCAACCGTACTGGTCTGCCAAACCCGGTTCTCCTGAGGAAGCGCAATTGGATGGACCGAGCATCAGAAACTTTTTCTTTGTGGCGCGTGGGCGCATGGTGTTCATGGGTGCGCGGACCAATGATGATGCTCGGGCTAAGGACCTCATCCCGGTCTTGCGTCGGGCGGTGGCGGACCTGCCAGGCGTTATTAGCATTATTACCCAACGGAGTTTGTTTCAACGGGGATTAGGTGAAGGCCGGAATATTGATATGGAAATTACCGGCCCGGATTTGAATACCCTGGTCGGGTTAGGCGGGAAAATTTTTGGGCAAGTCAAGGAGTTGATGCCGGATGCGCAAATCCGGCCGAAGCCCAGCTTAGACCTCGGAACGCCCGAGTTGCACGTGACGTTACGACGTGACCGTGCGGCGGATCTCCAACTGACGAATCAAGAGCTGGGATTTACCATTAATGCGTTGGTTGATGGGGCGAAAGCGAGTGATGTGAAGTATGAGGGTGATGAGATCGATTTGACGGTTCGTGGGGAGGATCGCTATGCCACGCGAACTCAGGATATCGAAAAAATTCCCATCCATACTCCGGGAGGACGACTCACCACGGTTGGAGCGATTGCGGATGTGACGTTGGTGCCCGGTCCAGAACAAATTAATCATATCGAACGGGAGCGGGCGATTGTCATCCAAGTTATCCCACCGTCCGAAATGCCCATTGAAACGGCCATGGCTCAGTTGCAAGCGAAGATTATTACTCCCTTGAAGCAAGAGGGATCCTTAGGTCAACTGTACAATATTCGATTGTCGGGAACTGCTGATGATTTGACGCAGACCTATGATGCCTTAAAATGGAATCTCCTGTTGGCGCTCTTGATCACTTATTTGTTAATTGCGGCGCTGTTCGAAAGTTTTCTGTACCCCTTGGTGATTATCACCAGTGTCCCGCTGGCGGCGGCGGGTGGTTTGCTGGGATTGGCCTTAGTCAATGAGTTTGTGGCGTATCAACCGATGGATGTGTTAACGATGTTGGGATTTATTATTCTCTTAGGCGTCGTCGTCAATAATGCCATCCTCGTAGTCCATCAGGCCTTGAATTTTCTTGATCCTACGCGCCGTGAGGGGAGCGATTCCGCATCATCGACGAGTACCTGGTCGACCGATGACCCCATTAAGGCGATCGCGGAATCTGTTCGTACGCGTTTCCGTCCGATCATGATGAGTATGTTGACCACGACCTTTGGCCTCTTCCCTTTGGTGGTATCCTCGGGGGCCGGGTCAGAACTCTATCGGGGCATCGGCAGTATTGTGCTGGGTGGTCTGGTCACTTCCACACTATTTACGTTGATTTTGGTTCCGGCCTTATTTAGTTTTTTTATGGACGTCAAGAAGGCTGGCGTACGCATGGTGATGTCGAAGCCGGTCGTGGCGGGAAGTATGAGGGAAGTCTAAGATATGGGGATTCCACATTGTGCAAACAACGGCCAGGTGATTCACCGATCACGACAGTCCGGACGCCGGTTGGGTGCGCGGACATGGGTGCTGACGGTCTTGTTCTGTGTCTTGGCTCAGCCTGGGTTTGGTGCGACGGACGAGCGATCCATTCTGCCAACCGAAGCGCCTGTTCTGAAATTAAGTTTGCGAGAGGCCATGGATGCGGCCGTAAATGAAAATCCGACCGTGCGGTTATTCCAAGAACGAATTCGCCAAGCACAGGATGTGGCCAATACCCAATTAGGCGAATTATTGCCCAATCTCTCAGGAACGGTGAGCGGAGCCAGGCGGCGTTTTTTTACAGGGTCGTTTGGTGGGAGTCCTACTGTGGTGGGTCCCAAGGATTTTTATGAAGCACGAGCCTTTCTGACTCAAAATATCTTCAGTCTCAGTCTCATTCAAAAATGGAAGGCTGCCAAAGCTGGTGTAGATGTGGCAGGCTTGGATGCGGAAGTGACCAAGCGGGATACGATGGCGACTACTGGCCTGATCTATCTCGAAGCGCTTCGGGCCCAAGCTGCAGTAGTGGCTCGGACGGCCGATGTGGTTCTCAATAAAGAATTACTTCGGTTGGCGACGGAACGCAAAGCGGCTGGCATGGCGACCAGCTTAGATGTGACGCGGGCGAAAGTGCAATTGGAGAATGAGAAGCAGCGATTCCTGGTGGCTGAAAATCAGCGGGATCGTGCCAAGCTCAATCTCATTCGCTCGATGGGGCTGTCTTTCGACGTCCGTCTGGAGCTTACTGATGAAATGAAATTGGTGCATGTTTCGGAACAATCGATTGTGGAAGCCTTGCAGGTTGCGAATGAAAACCGGACTGAATTGCAGGTGCAGAAGAGGCGTGAGCGGCTGGCTTCCCTGACGTTAAGTTCTGTGACCAACGAGCGGGTTCCGTCCATTCAAGCTTTGGGAGATGTGGGCTTGATTGGGAATCAGATTCCCAATGCACTCACGACAGACAATGTTCAAGTGTTGATGCGCGTGCCGATATTCGATGGGGGACAGCGAGAAGGCAGAATTTCTGAAAGCCGCAGTAAAGTCCGGCAGGAAACTATTCGAACGCAGGATGTGCAATACCAAGTGACTTTGGAAGTTCGTGATGCCCTTCTCACCATTCATTCAGCGAAGCAACAAGTGGCGGTCGCGGAAGAAGGATTAAAGCTCGCACTCACCGAATTGGAATTGTCGCGTGAACGATTTGCCGTGGGTGTTGCCACCAATATCGAAGTCACCGATTCACAAACCCGGGTGGCGCAAGCCCGTGATAATCTTATTGAAGGGTTATTTACCTTTAATGCCTCCCGTCTGAGTCTTGCCCGAGCCCAAGGGCAATTGGACAAATTATAATTAATCGACTTTGTTTGTTAAAAAAGGCGTATGACTACACTCCAACTGAAACAAGAAATTCGTTCGGCGGCTAGTAAGCGGCGCACGTTCGCCATCATTAGTCATCCTGATGCAGGCAAGACGACCTTAACGGAAAAGCTCTTATTGTATTCCGGTATGGTTCGGACAGCGGGGATGGTGGGTGCACGGAAAAATGGGAAAATGGCGACCTCAGACTGGATGGAAATGGAGCAAGAGCGTGGGATTTCCATTACCGCATCGGCCATGCAGTTCCCCTATAAACAGGCAGTGATCAATGTGTTGGATACTCCAGGCCATCAGGATTTCTGTGAAGATACCTATCGGACGCTCACGGCGGCCGATAGCGCGATTATGGTCATTGATGCCGCCAAAGGGGTGGAAACACAAACGCGAAAACTTTTTGAGGTGTGTCGGCTTCGTCAAATTCCTGTGCTGACCTTCATTAATAAAATGGATCTTCCCGGTAGGCCGCCCTTGGATCTGATGGCCGAAGTTGAAGACATTTTGGGGATTCACGCCAGTCCGATTAATTGGCCCATAGGATCAGGGCGAGAGTTTATCGGTGTGGTGAATCGGGAAACCCGTCAGGTCTTGCTCTATACGAAAACGGCCAAGGCGGGTGCGGCTAAACCGGAGTTGACGCAATTATCCTTGGATGATCCCGCGTTAAAGAATCGGGTGTCGTCCTATATCTGGGAAGAATTAGAACATGATCTAGAATTACTCGATATAGCGGGGAATCCATTTTCCAAAGATGAATTTCAGAATGGCAAGGTGACCCCGGTATTTTTCGGATCAGCCCTCACCAATTTTGGCGTGGAACCGTTTTTTGATGCATTCGTCGAGATGGCGCCTCATCCTCATGCCCGGATCGCGGATACCCCGGATGGGCAGGAGCAGGCCATTGATCCCGTGGATGTACCGTTTAGTGCCTATGTGTTTAAGCTGCAGGCCAATATGAACCCGCGTCATCGCGATAGTACGGCATTCATGCGCGTCTGTTCGGGAAAATTTGACCGAGATATGGTCGTCAAACATCACCGCACAAAAAGTGAAGTGCGATTGTCTCGGCCGCACAGCATGGTGGCCAAAGAGCGGAATACGGTGGATGTCGCGTACCCTGGCGATGTTATTGGAATTATTAATACCGGAGCGTTTCAGATTGGTGATACCATTTCCTTAACAGATGGCTTCAACTATAAACCACTCCCACAATTTCAACCGGAAGTCTTCGCACGGGTACGTCCGACCGACACCACGATGCGGAAATCGTTTGATAAAGGGATTGAACAACTGGCGAAAGAAGGCACCATTCAAATCATGCGGAGTCTGGATGGGTTGGAATTTTTTGTGGCGGCTGTTGGGCGCCTCCAGTTTGATGTCTTAGAGTTTCGCCTCCAAAGTGAATACCGCGTGAAAACCATTGTCGATATGTTGCCCTACGAATCCAGTGCGTGGCTCGTAGGTGATGTGGAGACGTTTAAGCCGCCTTCAGATGCCCTAGTCGTGAAAGATGGTCAGGGCCGAGCCGTCGTCCTCTTCCGCTCTTCATGGTCAAAAAATTTCGCGAAAGAACGGAATCCCCAACACGACTTCAACGATATGGGATAAATGCTGGAATATTTTTAGGGGTCAGACTCGAAAAAAATAAACTCGCTTGTATCGGGATAGGTGCGCTGAAGCCTACATTCGCATCTGACCCCTATGGGATGAAGGTCTTGTAACGGTTGTTTGGGAATTTAGACTACACATAAGCGGAGTCGCTATGGGGTTGATGGCTAACCAAACGGGATTTCTGAAGTCCGATAGGGAGATGGGAAAATGACAAAGGAGTCTATGAGGATTTTTCTGGGCGTGGTTTTCTTTGGAATAATCGGGGCCTTATTGTATTTTGTTCCCCTGAGTTTCGCGAAAGGTGGTCAAGCGCCTGAAATAATCAGTCCGACATGGATAAACTCAAAGCCACTTCGGATGGAAGAACTGCGAGGCAAGGTGGTGATGGTGGAGTTTTGGACGTTTGGGTGTTGGAATTGCCGCAAGATTGAACCCTATGTCAAAGGATGGCATCAGAAATATGCCGACAAAGGGTTAGTTGTCATTGCGGTTCATTCGCCTGAGTTCAGTCACGAAAAGGATGTAGAGAACGTTAAAGCCTATGTGAAGAAAAATGGGATTTCCTATGCCGTTCCTATCGACAATGATTTCCTCAATTGGCGCCGCTATCAAAACCGGTACTGGCCCACGTTATATGTCATTGATAAAAATGGCACCATCCAATACACAAGGATTGGTGAAGGGGCTTACGAGCAAACCGAAGAGGCCATTCAACGTCTTCTGCTCGAACCTGCCTAGTAGAAAATTTTTGATGGAGTTCGATGATAGCTATTGATGTGAGGATATCTATGCGGAGCGGATTTCTCTCAACACTTCGATCATCTCAGAATGAATATGGCCGTTTGTGGCCAGGACTGTGCTGCCATAGATGGAGTAGGGTTTGCCTGCGTAGTCTGTGATTTTTCCGCCTGCTTCCTCTACGATAACTTTTCCTGCTGCCGTGTCCCAAGGTTTGAGTTGTAACTCCCAGAATCCGTCGAGTCGGCCACAGGCGATATAGCAGAGGTCGATGGCGGCGGTGCCGGTACGGCGCATTCCGCCTGCGCGAATGGCGAAGGCAGAGAATTCTTTGAGGTTATTATCTGTGGCGGTATGAATATCGTAGGCAAATCCTGTCACCAATAAGGCTTTGACTAGTGTGGGGGTGGCTGACACGTGAATGGGTGTGCCATTGAGCGTGGCGCCGCGCCCTCGTTGTCCCAAGAAGAGTTCATTTCGCGTGGGATCATAGATGGCTCCGATGATGCACGTCCCTTCGTATTCCACCCCAATCGAGACATTATACATGGGGAATCCGTGGGCAAAGTTTACGGTTCCGTCGAGCGGGTCGATGATCCATTTAATGGGATGTTGAGGAATGTCTTGTAAGCCCTGTTCTTCACTTAGGATTTGATGCTCGGGGAATGTCGTTCGGATGGATTGAATGATGGCTTTTTCTGATTGCAGGTCGGCTTCGGTGACCAGGTTAATGGATTCACCTTTTGACTCAATGGTAAAGCCTTTTTGCGCGTAGTCTTGAAGGATTGCACCACCTAGCCGAGCCGCTTGTATGGCCGTTTGTGTGAGATCGTCGATGTCGTTAGGAGAGAGCGTCATCGTGTGAAGGGGAATTCAGAAAATGATGAAGCGGTTTTGAAAAAAAACACGCCGGGAGCAGGTGGCCCTACCCCCGGCGGTACTGCTGGTGGGACTGTCAAATTACTTTTTTTTCGTTGCGGCCTTCGCCTTTGGTTTCGCGGCGGCGGCTTTCTTTTTCGGAGCG
>JAOUQB010000252.1 GCA_029879555.1 Nitrospirota bacterium
GAGGCCTCTGACATGCAACATCTTCTTGGTCAAATTTGTCGCTTGATATCCTCATTATTCAAGACTCCCAATGTTGGGATTCTCACTCAAGGGGTCATGAGGGAGTTAGAGAATGGTACGGCGTATCACGGGCATGGTTATCTCAATTAGTGTTTCCAGGTAGTCATGATCGAACGGCAAACATTGCGGCAGGTTCTTGGTTGGGATCAAGGCGAACAATGTATTCTCGTCCGACCACGTCGTGACGGTAGTCTTGAATGAGTTCATGTAATTGATAGGTGGCCGTCTCCGAAATGCCGAATGCTTCAAGCGGAAGCGTGAGGCGGGCTTCCTGGGTATGATAGGGGTCCATGTTGACGGCGAAGAGGAGCATGTCTGTTTTGTCTGAGGTCATCTTGCCATAGAACAGCACGTGTTCATTGTCCGATTGGTAAAATTTTAGATTGGTGAAGGATTGTAATGCTGGATGGTCCTTTCGGATCTGATTGATGCGGGTGATGTAGTTCCGAATATTTCCTGGGCGGTCCCAGTCCCAATGGCGAATTTCGTATTTTTCTGAGTCGAGATATTCCTCCGTGCCTGGGATGGCGCGATTTTCACAGAGTTCATAACTGTTGTAGATGCCATAGGTGGTTGACAAGGTTGCCGCTAAAAAGAAGCGAAATTTAAAAGCCGGTCGTCCAGCCTGCTGGAGGAGCGGTGGGAGGATGTCTGGTGTGTTTGGGAAAAAATTTGGCCGAAAATACTCATTCATCTCACTTTGAGTGAGTTCCGTCAGATACTCCATCATTTCGGCTTTGGTGTTACGCCAGGTGAAGTAGGTATAGGATTGGGTGAATCCCGCTTTGGCCAAGACCCGCATCATTTTTGGTTTAGTAAAGGCTTCGGCCAAGAAAATGACATCAGGGTGTTCGTGTTGGATTTCTCCAATCACCCATTCCCAGAAAATAACCGGCTTGGTATGTGGATTATCGACACGAAAAATTTTGACCCCATGTTGAATCCAAAAGAGGAATACCCGTTTCATTTCTTTCCAGATCGCCGGCCAGGCTTCCGAATAAAAATCAAAGCCGTAAATGTCCTCATATTTTTTGGGAGGATTTTCTGCATATTTGATTGTGCCGTCCGGGCGCTGTTTGAACCACTCGGGATGTTGTGTCACATACGGATGATCCGGTGTGGCATTGATTGCAAAATCTAGCGCAATTTCCATCCCATGTTGATGCACGGCTTGATTCAAGTGGTCGAAGTCTTCCATCGTCCCCAGTGCTGGTTCCACGGCATCATGCCCGCCATGACGGCTGCCAATCGCCCAAGGGCTTCCCGGTTCGCCCGGTTGTGCGGTGAGACTGTTGTTTCGGCCTTTTCGATTGGTTTCTCCGATGGGATGAATGGGCGTGAGATAGAGCACGTCGAAGCCCATGTCACGAATGGCCGGGAGGCGCGCTTCACAATCTTTAAATGTGCCCCCTTCTCCTGCAATGCTTCCTTCCGAACGGGGAAAGATTTCATACCATGCCCCATACCGGGCACGTTCTCGATCCACGATAACGGCTAATTCTTGTGGATAGGTTGACCAGGCGGCACGTTCTTCATAGAGGGACACAAGAATGGCGAGATCCGTATCAAGCGCGATGGCAATTCGGGCTTCCTGGTTGGGGGCCGCCTTCCATTTGTTGGCCCATTCTTTGAGCGTTGCGAGATCCGGCCCCTTTGCCTGCCTCATGGCCGCCTGGAGTTGAGCCTCGCCTTCTAATAATTCACTGGACAGGTCCGGTACGACACCATGTTTTTTCGTGAGTTCAGCCCGCCAGGTTTCAAAGCTTTTGATGTACGCCCCCAAGGAATAGAGATACCGGGTATTTTCGGTGAGGAGGAACGAGCCGGCCCAACGATCATTGTCGACATGATGCATAGGTGTTTCCTGCCACTGCTTGTCGCCGAGAGTTTTATAGCGAAGGATCCCCGTAATGATGTCATGGCCTTCTTTGAAAATATCGGCGGTGACCTCCAGGCGTTCTCCGGCAATGCGTTTGACTGGATACCGTCCGCCGTCGAGTTCCGGCTCGACACGCTCAATGATGATGGTTTGTAGTGTGCTAGGGAGTTGGGGCATGTAGGACTCCATGATATTTTGAGACTGGGTTAGTCAAGATTCTATCCTTGGTCACGCATCAGTTCAATGATGTGTTCTCGTTTGGATTATTTGGTGGATTCCACGATCTGAAGAATGCCCTCTAAGGGGATCTGGATCCAGTCTGGACGATTATTCAATTCATAGCCAACTTCATAAAGGGCTTTTTGTAAGATATAGCCATCGAGTAAGAGTTGAATGTCTTCCATGGACGGCGGCAAAATCATCGCGATTTCTGGAACGGAAAAATAGGCTTTGAGGAAGCTGACGCTGACCCAGGTTTGCCAAAAACGAGACCATGGAGCAAGCAGGGCCGCATCTTCCGGACGCACCCCCGGCACAAGACCGATGGATGAGGCTTGTGCGGCATAATGAAACGACCGTAGCATGCCGGCCACATCCCGCAAGGGGGAATCCTTCAGTTTTCGAACGCTGAGTGGCCTCGCAGGTTCGCCCTCAAAATCAATGATGATGAAATCTTTTCCCGTATAGAGGACTTGTCCCAGATGGTAATCCCCATGGCAGCGAATACGCGAGCCTTTGAGTTTGTGATCGCGTATGGACAGCAGCCGTTTCCGGATGTGGGTTTCCCCATCTAGCACCTGCTTGGCGAGGAGACGAACCGGGTCTGGGAAGCTTTTGACCTTGTTGCGAAGAAGAGGGATGTTCAGATTTGCTGTCCCCAACATGCTTTGGTAGAGCCCGCGTCGGTAAAAATCGGTAAAGGGTTCTGGAACAA
This sequence comes from Nitrospirota bacterium, assembly GCA_029879555.1. Taxonomy (GTDB): domain Bacteria; phylum Nitrospirota; class Nitrospiria; order Nitrospirales; family UBA8639; genus Nitrospira_E. Next base: position 2,874 of record JAOUQB010000252.1, read on the forward strand.
ATTCTGTATCCTCTGGCTCCACAGAAGCCAGAGTCGCATGGAGCTCCGCTGTTCGTAAGCCTAAGAGGCGGGCTTCTTCCAGGTAGGGACCGATCCGTTCATGGGCTTCAGCAGGTACGTCTTCTCCCACGAGAGAGAGAAGCGGTTTATGTGGAATTGAGGATGTTCCGATGGCATGCGGTTGCGTGAGGGCTTCTTCACAATACCGGCTGAGTTCATCCAGCGTATATTGCCAGGCATCGCCCTCGTTTTGCACAAATTCCTGGAGAATTCCAAAGGTCAGGATTTCCCCGTTGTCCCGTTGATATTCGAGCGACCCGGCCAATGGGGCTGTCGAAGGAAATTGTTTGTGACTTAACAATCGTCCAATTTCTAAATCAGGATTGATCCCCACTTCGACTCTTCGGTAGAGCTTGAGCAGAAATTGGTCGCCAAATAAAATTGAGGTATTGCTCTGTTCGCCGCGCATGAGCGAGGGTTCCAGTTGCGTCCCTTCGGTTTGGAGACGTCGACGAAAGGTTTTGAGGCTTTGCATGACCAGGTCCCCTTTGGGGCCGTTCACGCGCCGGTTTCTGGCCAAGCCTGTTAACAGCGTCTGCTGAAATTCCCGGTCCCATGTCGCATCGATGAGCAGGCCTTCCTGTTCGCCCTCTTTGTACTTGATTCGGATGCGGGCAATGGCTGCTGGGGAATCCCACAGATTTGTGGAGAATTCGGCGGGTATATACCGTAATGGCAACAGATAGGTTTCAGCCTCGCCTTCGGTGTATTCCACGCGAATAAGGGCTAGGACCGCTTGGGGATCTTCTTGAGGAATGGGAATGACCTCGGCGACTTCGACTGCTTGAATGACCCTGGCCTTTCCCCCGAACCACCGTCGGCCTTGAATGTACCGGGGCAGAATAGTTTCCAGCTTCACTTTTTCTCGCTTATCAATGAGATGGTCCCAATCCTTGGCAATGGTAATGGTGGGCAGGCCATGCTCCACCTTGCCTTTTGCGTCCCCGGCCGCAGTCGGAGCCGGTTCCAAGGCAAACCAATAGAAGGTGTGCCCGCCTAGCGTAAGCAGATAGGGAAGATCGCCAATGGGTGGGAATTGGCTGCGCCCAAATAAGGTTAACGGCTTTGTTCCTTTAAATTCTGATAAATCCAGTTCGACCCATTGGGCATGCCGTGATAAATTCGCGGCAACAAGAATGGTTTCGTGTTGGTAGCGCCGAAGGAAAACGAGGACTTTTCGATTGTCCGGGTGGAGAAATTCAATCGTTCCGCGGCCGAACACTTTGTAATGTTTGCGTAAGGACACGATGCGTTTCATCCACCAGAGCAGCGACTGGGCATTGTTTTGCTGCAGATCGACATTGACCGCTTCATAGTGAAATTCCGGATCGATGACGATGGGAAGGTAGAGCTTTTGTGGATTGCCATAGGAAAATCCGGCATTGCGATCGGCGCTCCATTGCATCGGGGTGCGCATGCCATTGCGGTCGCCTAAGTAAAAATTATCTCCCATGCCAATTTCTTCCCCATAATAAATCACGGGCGTGCCAGGCATGGAAAAGAGGAGACTATAGATGAGCTCGATTTTTTTGCGGTCGTTGCCGAGGAGCGGGGCGAGGCGACGTCGGATCCCTAAGTTAATACGGGCCTGGCGGTCATGGGCGAACACGCGGTACATGTAATCGCGTTCTTCATCAGTGACCATCTCTAACGTGAGTTCGTCATGATTCCGAAGAAAAAGCCCCCATTGGCAGGCGTCG
>JAOUQB010000253.1 GCA_029879555.1 Nitrospirota bacterium
CAATTATGTTTTCTCTATGGTCAAAAGCACTTCACGAATTTCTAAAATTCCTTTATCCTGGTCATTACATCCATACAAATGTTGTCCCATTCCCAAAGTGAACCCTTCCTGCTGTTTCCAGTCTGTCACCCGCCCTAATTTTACTAATTCATCCTCTGCCATGAATGACCCGGGGTACAACACGGGCACGACTCCCGCCACACTGGCATCGGTGGTCTCTACTTGTACTGGGGCCCAAAGGAGATCACGCAAATGTTTAGGTGGAGTCAGCGAAATTTTTCGAATGCGAGAGAATGGAACCCAATAATATTGATCCTGCATGATCATTTCTAAAATCGGGGCTAATAGGTCATCAAGATCCATAAAGCTCCCCACGATCGAACCATCTATCGTGCCTTGAATATCGGGTCGCAGCTCCTCTGCCTTGGATAATCGCTCTTGGGCTAACGAAAAATTTTTCTCTTGTATGTGAAGCAAAGCATCCAGATGACCTTGAATATGGGCTGGACAAGATCCTAATAACTTGGGAACCGTCCCCTTTGAAAAAAGTTGCTGACGAACCTGCTCCGCCTTGAGGACTTTACGGTAAAAATCGATTCCTAAGTCGGCTTTTGGATCTTGCGTATCCAGGGCTTCCAACTGGTTCTTGGCCCGGTTCAAGTCTCCCGAGAAACATAACAATTCAAACAAAAAGGTTCTCGCCCGAGAATCGGCAGGATGGGCCTTCACCTCCTGTGTCATTTCTTTAATGGCTTCTGATAATTGCCCCTTTTCAAGAAATTCCCTAGCCTTCATTATGGTCATGTGTTCACCCTTAATTTTGGCCTTCCATTTTCAAACTTGAGACCTTCTGGATTTTCGGGTCAGAAGGTTTCGTTCCTTCTAAATGTGCTGCCTTTCCAAAAGGCCATGCAATGAATGATCTGAAAAATTCTCCCTCTGTTGATTTCCCAAGCGTAATTCTTCCTCCTCCACTCCTGGCTCTGTATCACCAATTGAACACATCTTCCATAACGACTCCAAATTTGTCGTGGGGTGAAGGAGAGACCAAAAACTTTTAGGCGCCAATGGCGACTCTTGCATGAGAAGGATCGCCCTCCCATTTCGAGGACATTTATTCCACAACAAGAGGGGAACGGACTTTCCTGGGGCAGTGAGCGAAGCCACATAGTCCATCCAAAATGGAATTTCGAAAGGGAAAGCCGGTTCGTGGATTAAGGGAAAGGCCATCAATTTTCCCATTTGGGAATTGAGTGAAGGATGATTTTTTCCCACCATCTCTTGCACCATGACTTTCACTGCTTCATCGGTTAAACCTTGACAGGATACTCCGCAGGCCTTCAACAATGTCTTCAACGAATAGCTTTGAAGAAACTCGTCATACAGGAACGTCATTTGATCCGACTTCAACGGATTGGGAGCAAGTAATTTCCCCACTTGTTCCCGAAACTCAACCAACGACAAGGTTTTCCACTCGTCTTGAAGAAGATTTTTCGCATTTTCTAAAAATTCTTGAAAGAACAAGGGATACATGGCCGTATATGTAGAGTCCCCATGGGTGTTGTCACAAAGACGATAAAACACCATCATCGGGAACACCCGACCCGCCTTATCGTGACTTGGAACAAGGACGCCAATAAGCCATTCCCGCTGTTTAGGAATATGAAACATAAAATTCCACGGTTCCGATTGCAAAAAATCGTTTCGCCATTGGGGTCCGATTTTAGCCCGGCACCATAGTAACCCTTCTTGAATCCATTGATCGAAAGCCTCCAATGTCGTCCCTTTCGCATTCACTCGAATGAATTCTGGAGATACTGGTAATTTCCCAAAACATCCTATTTCTCCCGCCCATCCTGCTCGCATTACTTCGGCTCCGCTAAATGCGCTAAACACGAAAATTTTGAAAAGAAATTTGGTTGAAAAGGATTTTCCGCGCGTCGCGCGCGCAAATCATATTGAATCCGTAATGGCTTAGAGTCGGCCGAATCCCACGCCCAAACCACACGATACAGGGATTCGCTCATTGGCGAAATTTGGGCATTTTCTAACAAACGAAACAGCCCCCACCATCCCTGCTGTTCACGAGACTCCCACCTTCCATTTACTTTCACTTGCAACAAACTTCCCGCTGAACCTGATGGACCCGGCCAAATTAACTCTTTCCATTCTGGGGGGCCCATGTCATAGGTCAATTCCTGCTCTCCCACTTTCAAGCGAATATGACTGACTAACGAGGCCGAAGGTCCTTGATCTGAATACGGATATAGTTCAAATGGGACACTAGGAGTCCCTTGCCCTTTCAGAAATAAACTAGAGGAGAAAAACTTGGCATACCGTAAAGAGTCCAAAATTCCTTGGGAAAGGGGAAGGGATAATCCCCGCCAACTCTTGACGGTCCACCCCTCCTGACTTTCTTGAATAAAGGGCTGTAATTGCTGATTCACAAAGGCCCATAACTTCCCTTGATCCGGACTAAAGAAACTGGCGACATCCCCGATGGCTACCTCTGTATTTGACGCTTGAAAAGGATAAAAAGGGGCAATGGTTTTTTGACAGGGTTCAAAGACGTCTGCGACCCATTGTCGATCTAAGGCTTGTAGCGACTGATCAATCACTGATTGCATCGCGATTAATATAGGTTCTGTCAGTAAGGGAGTTAATGATTGCTGGGTTTGTACATCAAAATTCGCAGAAAGTTGATCGACCGTATTGATGGCTTTCGTTAATTCGTTAGCTTCGCCTTGAACAATACGCTGTCCGATTTGCACTGGATTCTCCATCGTACCTTCAGTGGAAGACATCCCTACCATAATGGCCTGAATGCGTTTCAATTCAGTCAGATACTGGGTCAATCCAGATTGGGCCCCCTCTGGACTTTCCGGAGTCATTAAAAAACGATGGAGGGACTTAAAATCTTCCTCAATCGTATGACTCTGGTCTGATACTTGATTATGGACGTCAGAATTAGAACTGGAGAAAATCTTTCGTTTCATTTTTTCAATCAATCCAGCTGACACCTGACCCATTTGATTTAGGACCCCATCATTGAAGGAAGTATTGTTTTTGATATCCTCAAGCACCAGGGTAACAGGCGAGGGCGGACCGGTCAGGCCTTGATAAAGGGAAAGGACCTCCGATTGTGCGCGATTGGGCCGAATATGAAGTGAAGCCAAATATTGCAACCAATGTCGGCTATAGTCTCCGAAATATTGGGCCTTGACGGCCCCCTGCATTTGTTCAGTGATAGGATCTCGTTCGCCCAACACCCAATATTCTTTGGCGTAATCATTCAGCACGAGGTCCAGGGTTTTTTCAAACGCATTTGACCATCCGGATTTCGTAAAAATTCCGGGAATTTGATAATCGCTAATCAGGTGAGGCTGCTGATAACCCTCTAGCGCTGATTGAAGGGTATAGTTTTCTAAACCGACAGATGCTCGCTGAAGAGTTTGTTGGTACAGGCGCTCCTTTAAGGGTGTCTGTTGAAGAATGGATCGTATGGATCGCACCAAGTCCGCTTTCGGAGAAATAGAATAATCTTTCACGAGATGCCGGCTAAAGAAATCTAAGTTCAGGTGCAGGTTTTCCTGTAATGCCGGGTCAAGTGATTGAGTGGAATTAGCAAACAACGCAGGGCTCCCATTCTTCCACAACTGTTGCAATTGGTTCGCTAAGAATTCAGGATGAAGATGCTCCGGATCTCCCAGCATTAAATAGGCCTTAAACAGATCATAATAATTTTCATGGTCGCCACCAGATTCCTGAGCCGCATCGACATTTACAAAACGTGACAACCGGGCCTCAAGACCAATTTGAGTTGGACGAAGAATTAAATGAGACAGCTCACGATGATACAATTTTTTGAGTGGATCAAATAATGAATCTGCTTGATAAAATCCTGTCAGACGAAACGGCACACCCTGATCACGATATTCCTGGACTTGCCCAAGTCGGGATTGCAAGTCCCCCAATAATTCCAAATTTTTACCAAACACCGTTTCGTTGGAGGCCCCTCCCTCTTCTCTCCGAATTTGCACAAGCTTGACTGAATCATTTCGAATCGATTGCAGAATTAATTTATTTCCCAAATAGGAAGAACCCATCGCAAACAAACTCAATCCTACTCCGATAATGGCCAGCCCAAAAACCGCCACTCGAATCAGACCTCTTTGCCGATACGCTACCGAAGACGGCGAAGCTAAGTTTTGATCAGGAAATATCACGTCGGTGAATAAATTTTTAATAAAATAACTTTTCGGCTCAAGGGAATTCTGTTCAGCAACAGCCGATTCAGGCAATCCTGCGGCTTTCCGAACAGAGTCCATAATGCGATCAATTGGATGCCCTTCTTGCGTTCCACTTGTGAGATAAAACCCACGGAAAAATGGATTTTGCTGGTAGGGGTTTTGATGAAATAAAATTTCAACGAATCGGGTGAGGACGGGACTGCAGGATTCTAATTGCAAGGGGAATCCAAGAATCGAAAGCTTGGCTTCGCCTCGTGTCAGGGAAAATCGTTCTAATCGCCGTGCCACCACTCCCTGAATGAGCTCATTGTATTCTTTGTGGAAAATTTCATGCGGAGCCGGTGAAGATTTCG
>JAOUQB010000254.1 GCA_029879555.1 Nitrospirota bacterium
ATCCAGCCGGTAGCTTTCCATTGCTCTCGTCGAGTGGAGGAAATCTCGTTCGCACGCTTCCCCATCATGTTAAAGGCGGGGGCTAAAAGAACAAGTTTTTTCACCTGTGGGAATTCTTGTCCAAGGCACCACGCCAGCCAACCGCCCAAGGATGAGCCGATCATGGTCACCGGTGGGCCGTCGTCCATCATTTTTAATACACGACGAGCGTCATCAAGCCAATCACTCAGGGTGTAGTCTCTGAACCCTCCCTCGGAATCCCCATTGCCACGAAAATCAAAACAGCAAAATCCCCATTGGCGTTCTCGGCATAGTTCAGCTAATGCCTTGCTTTTATTGCCCCACCGTTTAGAAAGAAATCCCGTAATAAACAGCAATTGCCGGTTCTGGTCAAGGATGCGATCACCAACAATGCGTTTCGAATCGGCCCCAAGTATGTCAAATCGAGTGAGTTGATTCTTGTCTGGCATGGTAGAGAAACGAGGTACCAACCTTCGGCCCTTGGCTTAGAATTTTGGCTTGTCCGACTTACCGGCTTCGTAGGCTTCTTGTTTGGCCTGACGTTCGGCGGCGAAGGCGGCGCGTTCGTCATAGGAACCGAACCCTGCATCGTTCACAATCAGCCGCAGGTACTCGACTTTGTTGGTCTGTCTGTCGGTCCGGAAATGGATTTTCATAAAGGCGCCGAGTCCCTCGTCAACCCGACTGACTAATTGATAGCTCCACCATATACCCCCAGCACCTGTATCGTCCGGTTCGCCGTACTTTGTTTCTAAGTCAGCGACCAGCTTGGCCTTTTCTGGTCCGGCGCGCAAGTCCTGCTCATACACAATCGCGTACAACACCGAGTTGTGCACCGGTGAGGTGAAGTGCGTGGTGACTCGAGCTCCGTCGGTTAAGCGAATCGACTGCTCAAATTGTCGAAAAGGCGGGAGTGGTTTACGAGGGTCCCAACGCGGCTTCCATTCGGTGCTTTCGTCTTTCAAATGGGCATGCAACTCAGGCAGCGTCACTCCCAGACGAATGCCGCGTATATCTGGCGTCCCACGGGTTTTAGCCGCGGTGGCCGCCTGGAGCTTTTTTTGCTGTCGCTCTTCTTTCTCGTGTTCTCTGGCTAATTTGCGCTGCTCTTCCTCATTCGCTTGTTTGGCATGATTGACAAAGTTGCCGACCGTGAGCGTTTCGCCGGACTTGCCGTAAAAGTTGCCGGTGGCAAGTTGAGGGACAAAGATGCGGTGTCCGAAACGATTCTTACCAAAACCGAATGCCGGAGGCACAACCGTAAGGTCCGCATAAAAGTTCTTGGGGCAAGCGTCAAGAAAAATTCGCCAGGCTTCACCCATGATGGCTTTGGTGGCTTCGTCATCCAAAACCGTGAAGCCTTTTGGCACCACGGTGACAAGGTCAGGCTTGCGATTGGTGGCGACGTAACAGGGATTGGCGGCGAAATCAACGCCAAAATCCACACGGACCCAGAAGGCCACGTTGCGATAGACCCGGTCCTTGCTAACCGGGAGCAGGTAGAGAAAATCGTTGGTGGACAAAAATTGAAACTCGCCTTCACGCTCGTGGTCGCCGAAATAATATCCGCGGGAAAAGTAACCCTCGAAGACCCGGTCGGAATCGCCTGGAAAGCTGGCTTGAAGCATGACCTTGCCTTGACCGTGCGCATAGCCGTCCACTGCAGGCACATCGACTTGGAGCGAATAGCTGCCGGTGCGATACCAGGACGGGAGCCATACGGCGGTCTGATTTTTGGGATCATGCCCCCAGCCTGCAAACACCTTCGGGCCAAGATTGCCGACGCGGATGAAAGCGGAATGGCGATCTGATGAGCTCAAAGCAGAAAGTCTGTTGTCTCGCTCGGTCACTGCATCAGCATGGCCATGCGAAGCCGCAAGAATAAACCAGGCCATCGCTTGAATTGGGTCAGTTTTCACGCCTGAGCCTTGCTGATAAGCCTGACCGAGCAAGTATTGTGCGAAGGGGTTGTTCTGTTCGGCGGCCTTCCGGAAATACTCGACGGCCTTTTTGGCATCTTGCGAAATGGACTGGCCGTTAAGCAGGGCCAGCCCGAGAGCGGTTTGTGCTTCCGGCCATCCGGCCTTCGCAAACTCAGTGATGACTGCCAGCGACCCTGGAGAATCGTCTTTGGTCAGTTCCGCCAATGCGGTCACGAGTGCGGGTGGCGGATCCGGTGGTTGTAGCATTGGCCCCGCAAGGATTGGTTCTGCTGCGGCTTCTACCGCGGGTTGAACGGGACGCGGCGTATTTTCTTTTTTTGGAGACGTACTTGGCCGCGCAGGCTCGGACAACGTTTTCGTGTCCCTGTCCGGCTCAGGACGGGCTGGGACTTGTACAGTGTCTTTCTCCTTTTCTACCGGAGGGGCCTTCGTGGATGTTGGCTTCCTTCCATCAAGCGGTGACGTCTGTTCTGGGGGTGGGCCCAATAGAGGTTCCGTGTGAGGCGGGTTTGAAATGGGCTCCACAATTGAAGCGGTCTCGATGACTGCATTGTCTTGCGGCGGGGTGTCGAGGCTGATGAACCAACTGACGACCCCGACGATGGTGCCACTCAGAAGGACCAGAATGAACAGTATTGGCCAAAATGGGTTGATGCCCTCCTTCATCTTCCCACCCGAAGATGGAAAGGTGCTGTCCGAGGGTGCCGAAGATTCTTCGTCAGCCAGTTTTGCTGGGTAACTTATCTCAGAAGAAGGTTCACTGCTGGGTTTGGCGTTTTCAGTCATCACACACCTTGAGATTTACCAGGCCTGCAGTGTAGCTCGTGGAGCTAGGCGAGGAAAACACGCTCATGTCCTGTACCACCAGGCATTAGTTTTGCTTCATGGCGATGGGGCTTCATAGGGAGTTGGCTCACCAAATTCTGTTGGTCAATTTTCCTCATTCTGCTTGTTAAAGATCAAGGAAGTCACACAGAGTGCAATAACGGCCCAGGAGATTCATCCAAGCCTGATTTCAGTCGGCATTAAGGGATGGGTGCATGGAAAGACGGGGGATTGGGATAAAGAACAATGCCGGAAATGCCGAAAGAAAGCGGCAAGATGGGGATGGTAATGGATAAGGGGTATGTCACAAACGTGAAGGTTAAAACATTCAGGGTGATTCACCAGGACCAGGAATCTGGACTGAATGACAATTTGGTAAAAAGGCTCGATTGGGGAGGGTTGCTCTGGTCCTGGCTTCCCTTGCTGGTCTATGCAACGGCTATTATTGGTATCTCATCAATATCGGCTCCCGAACAGCAATTTGGATCGTTTCTCCATTCGGTGAATTCGCTTTTTCCTGCTGATGGCGAAATGTTTCGGATGATCAATGACAAATTCTATCATGTGGTTGAATATGCACTATTAGCGGTGCTTGTCTATCGTGCCGTCCGGTATTCTTGGAAGGAACCATCTGAAGTCACCGTTGGTCTTCTGACCTGTGGGGCCGTCATCCTCTTTGGCTGTACCGATGAACTCTACCAGTTACTGACCCCGCTTCGTTATTCCAATGTGTGGGATTTGACGGCTGACGCGCTAGGGGGAGTCATGGGCGTGATTCTCTGGCAGGGCGCACTCAGTATTACAAAAATTCGGCTTCTTGAAGAACGGATTCCCCTTAAACTGCAAGTTGCATTAGGTATTGAAGTCTTGAAGCTCTAACCGAGTCTCTCCTCTTCCTCAAAAAACTCTGTTCATGCGTGTCCCTGCATTTAGGGCGTCATATGGTGTTTGGCCCATTCAGCAAAGGGCGTGAATCCCTCGGGGTACAAGGATCGAGCTAGGGCAATCATGTTGTCAGCCTTGGGTCCAAAGTAGGTGTAGTCTTCAAAGTAGTTCATCATCTCTCGAAGTTCGGCTGCGCCGGGGAAGGGCAAGGCATCAAACACCTCATTGGGCACTTGCTTGAATTGAAAATGATGGCCTTGTGCATTGAGAGTATTGATCATCTCTTGCCAACTCACCAGTTCGGAAGCTAGTGCTAAGTACTGCCCGGTGCCGACGGTGTCAGGATGTTCAAACACCCGAGCCGCCAGCTTTCCCATTTCAACCGGATCGCCAATATGTAGGACTTTAGCTGAGGGGTGCATGGGCATGGCCCAGCCTTTTCCGCCACCTTCTAGGGGTTGTGGCGCCATCATTCCCAAAAAATTTTGAAAATACATCGGCGCTTCCACGAACGTGTAATACGGGAAGGAAGCGGCTTTCACCTCGGCATCCACAAGAGCCTTTCCCGTGAAGTGAATCACTTGGTATTTGCCGTTCGAAATCTCTTGGCAATTGGGAAGCGTGGACCACACCAGATGCTGAACCCCGGCAGCCTTTGCGGCTTTTACCGCAAGCGTGCCTTGTGCGGTTTCGCTGGCCATGGTGCCGGGATCCCAAAAATTGGTGACGACAAAAGCCCCATAGGCGTTTTGGAAAGCCGGTTCCAAGGTTTCTGGCTTGGTGAAGTCACCCTGCACCACTTCGCAGCCTTTGGCTTGAAGGGCTTTGGCTTTTTTGCTGTGAGGGTTGCGGGTTAACACCCGCACCGCAAATTGTTGCCGGGCGAGAAGTTCCTCAACCACGCCGCC
>JAOUQB010000255.1 GCA_029879555.1 Nitrospirota bacterium
ACCACAGGCGTTAAGCCAGGCACTGGAAGGAAACCCTAGTGGAACCTTGTTTACTTCAAGCGAATCGTCTCTCACCAACCGTAAACAGTGGATCGCGTTTACCCTGAGACCTAAAGGGGAAATCACGCTAGATGAAGGGGCCGTGGCCGCCCTGGTCCTCCGAGGAAAAAGTTTATTAGCGTCAGGAATTTTGGCTGTCAAAGGCACGTTCCTTCCGGGTGATCCGGTCAGCTGTACCACCAAGGAAGGCATTGCGTTCGCGCAAGGCCTCAGCAATTATTCTGCGGAAACGCTCCAACGCATCAAAGGCAAGCAGACATCAGAAATCCAAGAACTCTTGGGTTCCTTGGAATATGAAGAAGTCATACATCGCGACAACCTAGCGTTAACTCCATAAACAACATTTCCTATCGTTCACCGAGGAACGCATTCATACGCCAGAACATGGCGGGAGGTGACGCGCGCGCGGTCATTGCTCCTGCCCAGTCCTATGTGGTATTGAGCGCGAATCCGTTATAATCCACTATTATCTTTTCCATTAGTTAATATCCCCAACAAACGGGGCACCAATGAGGTTCCTTACACTCAAGGAAGATGATAGGGAATCCTTTTTTAGATATACTTTGTCGAAACGTACAGGTTTTAAGTGGGCAATCCAATGAACTTACTTGGGTCATTCCCTACAGCTTTCCCTCAAAATTTCCTTACATCTCTGGCCTCGAACCAGCTCTTCAGGTTGTGCTATCGGTACCGTTGGCTCATTATAGCGTCCACGTTTTGTGCTCTAGCTCTAGCGGGAGCCTGGTCTTTTTCCCAAACTCCCATCTATGAGTCCTCATCAGAATTGCTCTTTGAGACTCAAAGCAATATCGGGGCCGCCAATTCAAAAACCAACCCCATATTTCAAAGCCTTTCTGAGAGCCAGCTAGAAACTCATATCAAGAGCCTCCAAGACCCTCAACATATAAAAGAATCCGCAGACAAAATTTATCGGAGCAACAGCCCAAGCTATCAATCTTTTCGCTCGAAAATGCAAGGAACCACTGGGGCACAGAAATCGTGGAAGACATCCCTTCGATGGTACCTTCAGAAACTAGAAAGAAAGCTCCCCAAATGGGCACCCTTCTCTTTCTCCCAATTCCTTGAACCCCACCCTACAGTTCGTTCAGAAAACATTTCGCAAAATTTACCTGAAGAGCAAATCTTCACATGGCTCAAAACCCATGTTCTCGTGTCACGGGCAATACCAACTTCTTCAGTCACCATCACAGCCCAGGCAGTGACCCCGAGTTTTGCCTCGGAAATGGCGAACACCGTGGCCACGGTCTATGTGGAAAAATTCAGTCAAGCCACAACCCAAACAGGCTCAACATACTCATCCTGGAAAAAGGCAGAAGAATTAAAAGTAGAATTAACAAGCACCAAAAAAACCCTGGAGGAGGCCAAAGCTAAACTGGCCAGTTTTCTCATTGAATACCCTCAAGCCAAGCTAATCAACGAAGCCGAAACATCCCAAAATCAACCGGCACCGATTGACGCGGAATTGACACTGCTGACGAATGATGTCAAGCAACAGGAGGCCCGATATACTAATCTCCTAAAGGAAATGGAGCCCCAAACCGAGTCCGCAACAACAATTTCCGACAAAGTCAGCATTACCCGACCTGCGTTCCCAGTAAATACCCCCATTGGGTCTCATCCCATCTTGACAATCCTATTGGGCTTTCCTGTTGGCCTGGGTGGGGGCATCGGACTCGCTGCCATTCTAGAAGGGTTTGCTCGAAAGAAACGATATCTTCAGCAACCAGCCGATCTCAAAAAGATTTCACCCGAGCTCCCATTCTTGGGGTGGTTGTCAGATTCAGGCTCGATGGAACAAGAAAATAGACATTCATCTCCAACAATTTCAAAGACCAAAGAGTTCCTTTTCGAATTCCTTGAACAATGCACTGATGGGGAAAAAGACCCTTCGTCTCCAAAAATCCCTCACCATTGGCTCATCACAAGCCCGACCATTCATGAGGGAAAAACTTTTTTAGCTCAAAATATGGTCAAACTGCTCACGGAACAGACCGCTCGACCGGTGCTGTTGATCGATGCCAATTTCTCCCATCCTAGCCTTCACACCATCGTACCCTTGCACAGACCCAATCACCCAACCAATGGGCTGAGCGATTTTTTGTTTAATTCCGCCGAGATCAACACCATTATCCAAGACACGAAGATTCCAAACCTTCAGGTCGTTTCGGTCGGACAATGGGCGGCTCTCCCTCCCGAAGAATTTCCATCCGACCGATTTCCACAGCTCTTACAATGGTGTAAGACGGCTCAATACCATGTCATTATTATTGGTCCTCCAGTGTTATTAACGGATGAAATCTCCATGTTCGCCAGTCACGTGGAAGAGACAATGGTGATTGTTCGTCCTGGGACAACCTCCCGCAAAGACATGAAACTTGCCATCAAAAAATTAAAAATACATGGAGCCAAGATTTCAGGCATCGTGTTTTATCAATTGCCGTCTGAGGAAAAGCTAGCTGACACTCAACTCACCATACCACCACGCGTACAGTCCCTACCCCCGTCAATCCTAGAGAAGGAAAATCCGTCTCATCAAAGGATGGACCTTTTGGACACCCATTATTCCCCTGTTCCTCAAGGAGGCATTGAGGAAAAACGGGAAATATCCCACCTCACATATTTTGATTCCCAGGCCGAAAACAGACGCCTCAAAGGCCAACTCCTGGATCGAGATCATGACCATCGCGTTCATTGGAAAGGTGGCCCGTACAACGCCGAATTTAAAGCTCAAGTCGCCCTTGAAGCCTTGAAGGAGCAACAAACCGTTGACGAATTAGCTAAGCACTATCAAATCCATCCGGCGCTCATTAGCCAGTGGAGGAGGCAAATACAAAGAGGAGCCAAAACACTCTTCGACACCAGGGGAGAAAAGGTCGAAGAGGGAAATAATCCCGCTCACATGGAATTGTATGCAGAAATAGGCCGGTTAAAGATGGAGGTGGATTCGCTTAAAAAGCTCCCTCAGTTCCTGACACCTAAGCAAAAGTAAAAGGGCTGAGAATAACCGCTTCAGGAGCATGCAACGTCAGCCTCGCTCACACCCTCTTTACTAATCTTGAGAAACCCGCCACGGTCCGGAAAACACAGGGCCCAAGTTTTTGTGTGTTGGCAATCAAGGAAAAGACTGCTTTCTTCCCAGAATGATACTCACCTTCCCAATTTCCTAAGATGGCACCCCTTTCCCACCGGGTTAGTAGCTTAGCTCAGGCCTCAAATAGGGTGTCCCCCTATACATATTAATATCATCGTACCTCATGTAGCCCTATGTTCATTGGTATTCTAGGTGGAAGCTTCAACCCCATTCACAATGGGCATTTACACATCGCCAATTTTGTGCACAGAACACTCGCTCTAGACCGCCTGATCTTTGTCCCTACCGGCGACCCGCCACACAAACCTGCCACCTCGTTAGCTCCAGCCCACCATCGCTTGGAAATGGTGAGACTGGCAACAGAGTCATATCCACATTTCGTGGTTGATGACCGCGAAGCGCGGGCTCCCACCGTGTCCTATAGTATCGACACCGTTCAAGGAATCAAACATGAATTCCCGACTGGCACAGAGTTCGGATTTATTATTGGGTTAGATGCCTTTTTAGACTTTCCAAGTTGGAAACACGCCACACACTTGCTTGAAATTTGTCAGTTTATTGTCTGTTCCAGGCCTGGAGTTGCCTTTTCCGATCTCCAATCAATGCCGCTGCTTCCTCCTACCCCTCAAAGCAGCCTCCTCAATCTGGATCATCAAAAGAGTCACCGATTGGATATAGCCCTACCGTCTGGAAATGCTCTCACCCTGCTATCCGTTCCACCGTGTGAGGTGTCGGCATCACAGATTCGTGAGCAGATTGCTCTCCATCGTCCCATCGGGCATTGGTTGCCGCCCTCTGTGGAGTCCTATATAATTCGACACCAAGTATATCAATGACTCGCACGACCCCACCCAAACCATCTCGTTCTCACGAACAAGCTATCTTCATCGCGCAGGCGGCCCAAGAAAAAAAGGCCGACGACGTGTTGGTGCTTGAAGTCAGAGATCTGACCTCCATCGCCGATTATTTCATTTTCGCCTCGGGGGAATCGGAACGGCAGGTTCGCGGACTGGCGTCGGTCATTGAAAAATCCATGGCCACGCGCTATCACACGAGTCCGGTCATCGAGGGCAAAGAAACCGCCAATTGGATGTTATTGGATTATGGGGACATCATCGTCCATATATTTCGTTCTGATATCCGGCAGTACTACGCTTTAGAAAAAATGTGGGCCGATGCCCCTCAAATCCCAATACCTGATTCTGACCATCCGCTGACACCAGCCCGTCAATTGGTAAGCGGATAATTAAGCCCCCCTCAAAGAGGAGACTCCCATGACTTGCTATCAAGAGCTAGCCGACCGCGTACTCAACGGGACATCTCCCACTCGAGAAGAAGCCTTAGAAATATTGGCAGCACCTCCAAGTCAGCTCTTGGACCTCGTCAACGCGGCCTATACGATTCGTTC
>JAOUQB010000256.1 GCA_029879555.1 Nitrospirota bacterium
TGAGATTCATGGACACTTGGACTAATCCTCGACTGCCTAACGGCACTCCCATGGCCTTCAAAGCTGGCAACCCGCCATTCGATGTCCGAATGGACGTGGCGATAGACTGGGCCAACGCCAGATTATTGCTCTGGAGCACAACATTGAAAGCAATCAGAAAAAACCGCGCACCCACTGCCATCGCTCCGGCCGTTGGGTGGATGACGGCTGGACCATAATCCGGCTGCCAATCCTGATCGATTGTCATGCGCCTGCCCAAAGCCAATAGCCCTCCCCGACGGACCATTTCCAACTTTGCCCGCTTGGAAACCCGACCAGCCTGTTCATAGAGATAGACTGGAATCTCCAGCTCCTGCCCAATTCGTGCTCCGAGATCATTGGCATAGATCACGCAATCATCCATGGTGACCCCTTGCAAGGGAATCCAGGGTACCACATCCACAGCCCCAATTCGTGGATGCTCACCTTGGTGCTGATTGAGATCAATAAGTTGTTGGGCCTGTCGAACTAAACCAAAAAGTGCCGTGTCCATGGCGGCAGGTTCACCGACCATCGTGAACACCGACCGATGGTGGTCAGGATCAACATGCACATCCAACAGGGCCACGCTGGGAATGGATTGTACACCCGCGACTAACTTGCCAATGATCGCCTGATCCCGGCCCTCACTAATATTCGGAACACTTTCAACTAATCGACGCATCAGCACCTTCTTCTATGTGAAGTGTTGAAAAAATCCGCCAGCAGCGTTCTCGCCCCTTTGTCGTGCTCACGTACTCTCCGTGTACGCTCCGCTCGCCAAAACGTCTACGGCCTTGCTGGACGAGATATTTTGAACACCCCACTCTCCCAAGACTCGGATTTCCTTGACACTCCTAAAAATCGCATATTATAGTCGAACGAGTTGATTTCCAAGGGTTTTCTGGAAACTTCTGAGGAAACGTATCTAAAAGGAACCCACAACCTGGTATACTCCTGTCACAATTTCAGCGGAACAAAGACCATATCAAAGGATACAAACCATTCTCTCCCAGACAAAGGGGACACCCATGAATGCCACACAAATTGAACCCACGACAGCACTCGCAGAGTTACAAGAAAAAAAGCCGGATAGTGTCACAATCGTCTGTCTCAGCGGCGACATGGATAAAGCCATGGCCGCCTTCATTATTGCCACGGGGGCAGCCGCCATGGGAATGAAAGTCACGATGTTTTTTACCTTTTGGGGGTTAAATATCATTCGCAAACCCGAATCGACCAGTTCCGCCAAAGACTGGATGCGCCGCGCTTTTGGGTGGATTAACAAGGGTGGGGCGAACAATCTACCGCTGTCTCGGTTCCATTTCGGAGGACTCGGGTCCAGCATGATGAAAACGGTCATGAAGAACAATCGCATGCCCGGCATTGCCGAACTTTTAGAAACCGCGCAAGACCTTGGTGTGAAACTGATCGCCTGTACCACCACCTTAGGAATGTTAGGCATACCAAAAGACTCCCTGATTGATGGTGTCGACGAATTGGCGGGCGTCAGCACGTATCTAGCAGAAGC
The DNA here is from genome assembly GCA_029879555.1 of Nitrospirota bacterium. Taxonomy (GTDB): domain Bacteria; phylum Nitrospirota; class Nitrospiria; order Nitrospirales; family UBA8639; genus Nitrospira_E. Next base: position 1,550 of record JAOUQB010000256.1, read on the forward strand.
CCGACATGGCTCTGTTAACTTATTTATTTAATCGAACCCTAGACCGAAGGACTCACCATGATACCAGCCGATGTCAAACTCGATACCCTTGGATATTTTTGCCCTATGCCCATTATCTTGACCTCCAAAAAAATCAAGGAGCTTGCCTCCGGTCAAGTATTGGAAGTGGCATCTGACGATGAAGGGATCAAAAAAGATATGCCTGCCTGGTGCGAAACTACAGGCCACGAATGGGTCGGCCTGGAAGAAGAACCCGGTGGAGAGAAAACCATCTACAAAGCCTACGTCAAAAAAGCGTAAAAACTAATATTCTAAAATTACCCAGAAGGCCGTTAGTGCATACGTACTAACGGCCTTTTCTTTGAGCACTATGAAGAACTATTCCTTATCTGACATTTCGGTAGAAACCTGGGTGCAAGGTGGCCCAATGAATCTGACCGACCTTGTCGGCTCGGTGGTTTTAGTCGAGGTCTTTCAAGTGAATTGTCCCGGGTGCCTCCTCTATGCCTTACCGAAGGCGATTCAATTACATGAAGCCTATCAAAAGCAGGGCTTGGTCGTTATTGGCCTGGCCACCGCGTTTGAGGATTATGACAAAAACACCCTAGAGAATTTGGAGCGATTGGTTCAAAAAGGCGAAGTGATTGGCGAAACCCTGCACACCCTCACGCAGCAAGGAATACTCACTGATGGGAAGCTTGAGTGGCGATTGCCATTTGCCGTTGGCATGGACCGTGTGGAGCCCGACCAAGAACCCGTCACCCCGGAGAGAACCCTGCGTTATGCCCGCCGTGCCCTGCCCGATTTTGACGAATTAGGAAAAGACAGACAACAAGTCATCCTTCAACAAGTCAGAAATTACCTAAAACAGAAAACCATGAAAGCCGAAACCTTTGAACGCTTCGCTCTGAAAGGCACTCCCTCCTCAATCCTCTTCGACCGAAAAGGCCACGTTCAAGATATCTCCTTTGGTCAGAACGAACACCTGCAATCCCTAATCAAACAATGTCTGACCTCAAGAGACTCGCTTGAGAATGATGACTAATAAAGTATGGGCGTCATAGAAGGTTAATAGAATGAAGCTAGAACGTCGCTAAGCATGCATTTTATTTTTTGCCAATCTACTTAAATAATGCAGCAATCTTCTATCTGCTTTAATTTGGCGCAAATGTTCTAAAAAGCAAGTAGAAATTGCGTTTTCTAACTCATCATTGTTTACAACAGAATCATTGATAAATGCGGCTAATTTCGAGATTTGTTTTTCAGAAAACGGCTCTTCCGCCTTCCCAAAATAATCAGTAAATCTTAGTATTACACCATGAAGCGTAAAGGCCTCTTCATCCTCCTCCCATTCATTCGCAAATGAAGGGAATATCTCACATAACAAGTCGCGTAAATCTTTGGCTGCCACCATTAAAAAGCCCAATCTAATTTAGTGGCCGAAGGCGAGTTAGTCACATCAAAATTCATCTTACTCTATTCTTCATTAAGAACAATTCCAAGTAGTTTCCATTGTGTTCTTGCTTGGATGGTGCCAACCATAGTTACCGACTGAACAATAAACATCCGCGTCATACCCAACAAAGGCTCCAATACGGCCGGCAGTTTGACGCATCCCATTCTTTGCCGACGCCTGCCGCCCGTCCCCATGGTCGGACGCTCTTATCTCTTTGCGGGCCTTGTGTGAGCGCAGCGAGTTGGTCCGCTTTCCCATTGTTTGGGTCCGTCCAACTAGTAAGAACGGGCAGGGCGTCAATGGTTTTGGGTCCTTTTGCCGAAACAAAAGGATCTCGGCTGCCGGGCCGAAACCCGGCAATTACCAAATAATCCTGAGAAACAGTTGGAAACCATAATATGCCCATGGCATTATGAACCTAGATCAAATTTGATTCAATGAAATTAGAAAGAGCGTTGCATGAATCAGGTTACTATTTCCAAATCTAACTTAAAATCAAGACTCTCAGAGATTCTAAGAGAGATCGAACGGTCTAGAAAAGAATTGGTTATTACAAGTCATGGGAGACCCATTTTAAAAATCCTCCCCTATTCGCCCCAACCTTCGGAGACTCTCAACACACTTCGTGGAAGTGTGTTGGAATATATTGCCCCAACAGAACCGGTTGAAGCCTCCGGGAATGGGCTTACGTAATAATCTTTCCCTATCCCCACATCAAAACCATTTGGTGAAGCGGCCTAGCCTAGTATAGGGCACGAGTCTGTTCCATTGGTTTCCCCACCAAACCAAGACCTTTTCCAAAAAATGTGCTAGCATTTCATGAGTAGGGCTTTGGTCACTCGGCAATATTTACCGTCCACTCTTTTTTTTAGTTCCCGCTTCTCAACAACCGATACCATACACAACGACATCGAACCAAAAAAATCATGACGCCCATGACAAAGGAGTGTACACACCATGCTCTGGTGGCATTGGTCCATTTTAGGGTTTAGTCTCGTTGGCATTGAAATACTGACCTTAGGCGGGCTGGGAAACTTTTATTTCTTGTTTTTCGGAGTGGCCGCGTTACTGGTCAGCGGATTGACCTGGGCCGGACTGGTCGAGGCGGCTTGGCTTCAATGGTTTCTGTTCGCCATCCTAGGCATCATTTCCCTTTTCGTCATGAAAAAACCCTTGCAGGCCAACAGGAGTCCGAACGGACAAGATGAGCCAGACGTGGATTCCATGGTGGGCGAAATGGCGACCGTATTAGAACCTCTCGCGCCACACGCCGTTGGAAAAGTGGAACTTCGTGGATCTACCTGGAATGCCAAGAATACTGGAACGACACTACTTGAGAAACAGGCCCTTGCCAAGATTGTACGCGTCGATGGACTGACTTTATGGATTCAAGCCGAATCGATGACACAGGAGGAATGATATGACCGGCGAATTATTAGCGACCCTTGTTTTTGCTGGCCTCGTCTTACTCATCCTGAAAAAAACAGCGGTTGTCGTGCCCCAGCAAAGCGCCTACGTGGTGGAACGGTTGGGGAAATA
>JAOUQB010000257.1 GCA_029879555.1 Nitrospirota bacterium
AACTTCCCATTCTGAACTAGAGAGTACGGCCAGGAGGAGGTAGGGCACCTTCTGGTCTTTAGCTAATTGGATAAATGGTTCAGGCGAACCATTCGGGTGTATGCCATCGGGAAACACCATCGACGACACATGAATAGGTAATTGCTTTTGAATCTCTGCTTGAAGATACTCTCCAAGATGCTGTTGCGTTCCCGCCCGCAACCCTGGAGCAGACTTGGGGAATTCCGTATCATTAATCATCACAAGAGCGCCCGTCACTTCCCCGCGTGGAAGTGTATGGCTTGTCGCCACAACCTCCCCTGTTGCAGGAACCGCAGCGAGATACGCTGGCAGCCGCTTGGGAGAATTTTCAAAGGAACAGGCACTGACCAAGACAAGAACGACTAACCCAGCTACCCTAGATAAAATGTGTAGCCACATCGTGACACCTCCCTAGGTTGGGGTACAATCACTACTCACAATAAATTGTCCACCCTCACTTCCTTCGGGGTCAAGGAACCTGGCCACTATGGATATTCGAGAGAAATAGCCCATACGCAATAAACCCTCCCTATTCGCGGCTTGATTGTTCATGATGCTGACGGGATGCGTGATCGGGCCTGCTCCTTTTCTCCCCGAGAATTGGAAAGGGCAACCGTCTAGCATTGAACGAGTGTCTGAGCCGCAACAGACCCCTCAATTGCAAGTGCTCATCATGTATAGTGGCCTGTCTTCAAGCCACTCGGCGCTGAGACTCATCCGAAACTATGAACACGTGGTTGTGTGGGATCCCGCCGGGGACTATGCCAGATTTGAGGGAGAAATCTTTCTTGACGGTGAGGCCAAAGCCCAGCCACCCCGACGAATACGTGATCTCATTATTCGAGATCCGCCTCCACTCGACACGTATGTACAATTCCGCTGGAGTCTGGATGACACCAGCGTGGAAGTGTTTGAATGGGACCTCCCACCATTCAAAGCTGAAGAATTATACGACATCCTGCTAAAAGGCACAGATGAATCCCATCCAGCGGGCAGCTTTTCCACGCTCACCTGGCCTGCCCTATGCACCGTCGCCATGAGTGATTTCCTGGAACGCTTTGCCAAACCGATTCTCCACATTTCAGATTGGTATTTTTTCCCGCACAATTTGTCTCAAGCGCTCTATAAACAAGCTCCCGATCGTGTGCGAATTTTTACTCCGAGACAAGAACCGTTGACCTACACAGCACCTTCCCCTCAACCACGATCCAACCACGTTACGGCAACCAACTTCGGTCATGACCAAGGTCGTCCTCATCACAACATTCAATCTCATTTCCCATCAAAAAAAATGTGACTCATGCCGCGAAGGACTGAATGTCTTTCCACTTGCAACTCTCCGAACCATGGGGTAGTGTAGAGCAGTGTGTCCGAACCTTAAAAAGATTGGTAACGCCTGCCTGATTGGGCTCCTGTTCCTTGTTTTCTCGGCCTGCGATACAATCTCTATTCCACGCCTCAGCTTCGAAGACAAACCTGAACCACGGCTGCCTATGGCGGTCACCTATGCCTTTTCCCCACGATTAATCAATTATTCCCAAACGGTGGATGCGTGCGGTTTGCCCTATACCATTCCGGTGGGCGAAATCATCGCTAGGACCTTTCTCAAAGTTGGACAAGATCGATTTAATGGGGTTCAGGCCGAACCACCGGTGGGTCAAGCCAACGGAGCCCCACCTGACGGTTATCGAGTGAACGTGGACTTGAATCAATTTGGATTTGATCCATTGACAGGTACGGGCCAAGAGGATCGGTTTAATGCCATCGTCGATCTCAATCTTCTGGCTGTCTATGAAAATAGCAGCGGGGCCTCCCTGGCTCAAACACCTTTGACGTATCACCAAACCATTCGCCTCTGGACTCCCGCGTTAACCAGCCAATCGTCCTCCTGTGCCACGGGTGCCATTGATGGAGCCGTAGAAACCGCAGCAGAAACACTCGCCAAGGAGATGGCCAGTGTCATGCCGCGCTTAAACCAACCGGCACAAGCCAGTCCGACTCAACCGGGAGGCGTCACCACACAAACCCCGGCTCCAGTTCCACAACCCATCACATCGGCAGTTCAATTCCGCACAAAATTAGTCGATGCGAATCGGAATTTGGTGTTAGAGAGTGGCGAAGCCATCGTCTTACTCATTGAAACCACCAATGTCAGCGACACCGACATTCCATCTGCCTATGTAGAACTCCGAGGTACAGAGCTATTAATCGATGCGTTCAAGCGCGTGGCACCCATCCCCATTCCCCTCGGGGCGCTTAAATCAGGAGAAAAGCGCACGGCCGAAATCCGTGGACGCCTTGGCGCCGTCTCACAACCCAGTCAAGGGGAACTGATTATTGGCATTATTCTCTCGGAAGGCCTGCCACCCGGAACACATAGCATCCGCACCGAAATTCAACCGAGGTCCTCCTACAAGAAGCCAACCCCATAGTTCATTCGCATCATCAACACGACCTTCATCCCACTGTTCACGGCGTTTGACCGGAATACTTTGATAAGCTAAACTAGACTAAGTTCGTCAAAAATAGTCTCTTCTATGAAACCATCTACCATCAACATTCACGAGGCCAAAACGCATTTATCCCGCCTCGTGGATGAAGTTTGCAACGGAAAAGAACTGATCTTGGCAAAAGCTGGGAAACCCCTTGTAAAATTAGTCCCACTAGAAAAAGCCAAAACACCACGAACGCCAGGGTTTCTCAAGGGGAAAATTAAAATTTCGGCAGATTTCGACGCCCCTCTCCCAAAAGATTGGTTGGATGATTTTGAAAAATCCTAATCATGTGCCATGCGGACGCTCCTAGACACCCAACTCTATCTATGGTTTTTGGCTGATTCTCCAAAGCTCTCAAAAAAGGCCAGGGGATTCATTGGAGAATCTGAAGCCGTCTTTGTTAGCTCGGCATCCATATGGGAAGCCGCCATCAAAATTGGTCTCAAGCGCTTGGCCGTTTCCATAGAGGATGTCATACAAGGCATTGAAGGAAGTGGATTCCTTGAATTGCCCATCACTGCCAGACAATCTGCCCTTGTGGCTGAACTTCCACTCCACCATCGTGATCCCTTTGATCGGTTACTCATTGCTCAGGCCATGTACGAACCGCTTCGGCTCCTGACTGTTGATACCGCGCTTGAACCCTATTCAGACCTTGTGACACTTGTCTAGTAAGCCATTCAAGGTCCCGTTTTTTTATCCTCATGAATCTTCAAGAAGACTTCCCACCAGAATTTCTTTACCAAATACCTTGAGATATTCAAATTTTTCCCAAAGTCTTCTTATCTGCGTGACCTTTGGCTACTGACCAACGCCTGCCTCTCGCCCCATAGACTATAGTCGTTTAACTATTCAATGAGATCCCACCCTCACCCCACCCCTCTCCCTGAAAGGGCGAGGGAGCTCTGAATGGTCTTAGCTGAAAGTTAAAATACTATAGACGAACCATATGCTAGGGCTATGCCTTGCAGCAATTTGTCATCCTGAGCTAAATGGTGAAGGATCTGTACACAGAGAAAGGATGCCACGGCATGGCCAGATCCTTCGTTGTACTCAGGATGACAGAATATCAACCGATTGATTCTTTGTGGAAAACACCTACTATACTCGTTTAACTATCCAAGAAGATCCCACCCTCACCCCACCCCTCTCCCTGAAAGGGCGAGGGAGCTCTGAATGGTCTTGGTTGAAAGTTAAAATACTATCATTTGTGAAAACACCATAAACTCATTCATCATCCCTGTTCGCATGTTGGCAGGCACCTTGTTGATGGAGAAGAGTCCCTACACTAAGGTCCGCTAATCGACTGGCCATATTGGTCCAACCGGAAAAGGAAATGTTGGGAGAGGTTCCCACCTTCACATTGCGGGAATGACGGAGCTAAAAAAAACCGCCCCTGCTGGAATGACCCAGCAGGGGCGGTTAAGGATAAGGGAAGATAGCATTCCCCTACACGAGTTTCCCGCTTCACATTGCGGGAATGACGGATTGTCTTAGAAGTTGATCCAGAGTTGCGTGTAGCCCCAGTTCTGGTCAGCGGCATTCGCAAACGCTCCGGTCCCATTCCCTTTATCATTTTTGGCGATATAGTCACCCGTAAAGAAGTGGCCATAGCCGAATTGCCATCCGACTTTGTTGTTTTGGAAGAACAAGGTATACACCACGTCCAACTCCCAACCCAGGGAATTTTCATTGTTTTGTGGATTCCTAGCGCTGAAAGCATTACAACCTTGACCTGCACCATACCAACAATCCTCTTGGTTTGCTAAGCGCATGCTATGTCCGGCGATTTCAAGGTGACTTTCAGCCGTTGGCCGCATTTGCAAGTTTCCACCCCAGGTCAACATATTCTGCCAGGACATCAAATCCATATACCCAAAGTGAATATGGTTGGTTGGAAATAATTGACTGAAGGTGTGTCTCTGATTTGTTGAACTAGCTGAGCTACCTGATGCGTAGTTAAATTCCGCACCGATTCGTGGCTGCATGGGGACTGGCATGGTAACACCAGC
>JAOUQB010000259.1 GCA_029879555.1 Nitrospirota bacterium
CTCAACCAGGCCTCCTGATAAAGCCGCTTATCCTTGCTAAAATTTCTCAGGATTTGAACTCTCGAGCTGTTCCAGGACCTTGGCAGATTGGCATTGCGGGTGGATTTGGGCAAATGGAAGGCACCCAGTTTGGGATCGGCACGATTGACAAAGGCGGAAATGAACAATCTTTTGCCAAAAATGATGATCGGGTTGAAATAGCCTATGTCCACACCCATGTGTCCTATGATCTTGGTCCGCAGGGGAAATTCTACGGTACCAGGGTGTATCTGAGTGGTAACTACCAATTTGGGCAAGATACCGACTCGGAACGTGAAGAAGCCGGTGGGAGTGCGGTTGCGCTGACTTACGATAGAAATGCTTCAAACGGTTCGACGGGAGTCGATCTCGGAACCGGGATTGGGGCAGAAGCTCAATCAGAAAACAAAATGAGAGGCCTTGATCTTCGCATAGGGCTGACGGGAGACCTCAATCTGATGGATGGCCTCATCCTTTCTCCTAATATTAATCTCTCATACAAAGGGGTGTGGCAAATGGGTTCGGGCAACTTCAGGAGTATCGCCTTTGGTGATGCAATCTATTCCAAAACCGAACAAGATTTGGATGATCACTATTATGGGCTGGGTACAGGGGGCTATCTGACAAAGTCTTATCAAGATTCAGGGGTATCGACCTTTATTGGTGGCGAGCTCACGGGTTATTTCCGGGACACTGAGTTGAAATCCGAGCAGGTCAATAGGTGCAGCGTTGGTGGGTGCACGGCAGTTAATAACTTTACGGCCAAGGTTAACGATGACGATTCGGGGTTTACCTATGGTGTGGTGGGACGAGCGGGAGTCTCCCTTGACCTAATCCATGATTTTAAATTTGGGGTTATAGGGGCAGTTGAATATCTCAAAGAACGCGGTGATGTCGTCAACCGTGAGAATCCGGCTCAAAGTGTGAAACGAGTTGAGACGGATGATGCCCTTGACTGGAATGTAGGATTGTTTTTGAGAAAGAATTTTTAACTTTCATCCTTGAGTTGCAGAAAAGCGGTCCTGATAAGGGGAATTTCCTTCTTTTCAGGACCGTTTTTTTTATAAAGGTGGACTTTGTTTTGTAAAAACGGCTGTATCCGGTTTGAGGGTGTCTCGGGGAATGGTGAGATTGGGTGGCCGGTTGCTTGAACCATGTTGCCCACAAACGGGGATATCTTTGCCTACCCATTTCACTTACGCATTTGGGTCATTTCCAAATTTTCGCCTTTTTCTCAAGGTTCTTTCTTTTAAGTTTCGGCATGAAACTTGAGAATACCTTTGTTGAAATTTTTCTCGATTACTTGCTAATGGTTGAATTAAGCACGAGATGACGAACACATTGAGCCTATGGGAATTTTTGAGTCGGGATGTGGCTTTCCTGGGCGGGCCGTCCAGTCCGATGCTGAGTTGGCTGGGGGTCTTTGGCATTCTTCTTTTTTTTCTGTGGCACCTGCGCAAATTAAAAAAAGAGGTGATCTCTGTTCAACGAGAATATGAACGGGTCTGTCTGATGCTGGGAGCCCTTGCCCAAGAGCGAGGAGATGCCGACCGTGACCGATTCAGGCATCACCCCGATCAGGAAGCCGGCATTAGAGGCAACCGAAAGGTTAACCTGACGACCATTCGCCGTGATTGTGATGATCTGCAGATTCTCGATGAGGAGATGAATAAAGAGCCGCTCTTTCGGGAGCCGTGGCGGCAATATCGTAGGACACTGGTTTTGGAGCATGTGCCCTGGTTTATGGAGCCGCGCCTGTTCAGCACGAGACGCGCAGAGGAGGTGTTAACGCAGGAAGCCCTCATGGGGAGTCGAATCAATCTTCCGTTTTACCACCAATTTCCCTCATTGGTGACCGGGCTAGGGTTATTGTTAACCTTTTTGGCTTTGTTTATTGGCTTGGGGAAGTTGCATGCCGAAGGCAGTGAGATAATGGGAATTCAGGGACTCATTAATGGGTTAGCCGGAAAATTTCTGACCTCAATCGTTGGGCTCATGGTGGCTAACCTGTTTACCTTTATTGAAAGGCCGCTGGTTGCTCGGTTGATACATGTCCACCACACGTTTCTTGGGCTTGTCGATCAACTCTTTCCTCGCAAAACCATGGAGCAAATGTTGGAACAGCTCACATCAATTGATGGTCAACAACAAAGTGAACATGTGAAGTCCAGCGAGGTTTATCATCCTACTGGAGGCGGGGCGGGACTTGGACTGGCCGGGCCTGTGGCAAGTCTGACTTCGAGTATTCAGTCGTTGACAGCTTTACAAGAAACGGCTCATGCGGACACGCGGCGAACGATGGAAGACCTGCCCGGTATGATCAGGGATGAACTTCATGGTTCCCTGCAGGAATTAACGGAGACCATTCATGACCTCACTACGGCTCTGAAGGATGCCCCACATCTAGCTCGTGTGGAGCTGCCGTCCCGTTCTCGCCCTCTGTTATGGAAAGCGCCCCCCGATCTTTCAGCCCCTTCCGAGGAGCCCTCTTTTGGGAAACCAAAATCGTGGCCTCGGTGGCCACGGATGTCCATGCAGCGGCGTTCAGGATGACATACGAGACAAATCACGGGACATTTGCCTCTCACACGGCAAACGGCATGACCGATCTCATGACTTCCCTGGTGATGGTCTTTATCCTGTTGTTTGTGGCTTTTATCACGCAGACCTCATCTGAAGCACAGACGGAGTTGCAAGCCCACAAAGAGGATGTGCAGGCCGCGTTGCGCGATCATCTTTCGCGCCTGGGGCTATCGTTGGAGGCCGATCCCCGCGATCCCCTCACTCTCATGATTGTCGTTCCAGAGAATATTCTGACGTTCGAGTTTGGTCGAAACCAGCTTTCGGATCAGGCAAATCGGTTTTTAGAAGAGGCCATGCCGTTCTATGCGGCAGCGGTCTGTGGGCCTTTACGCGACACGATCGATTCTCTTGCATTCAAGGCCATACGGATGATCGTGGTGGCGATGCCTATAATTTACAGTTAAGCCAAGCACGATCGCTGGCGGTCATGGTCAAAGGGCTTGAGGTCATTCAAGAACAAACGCCATCTGTCTACCAGTGTTTCCAAGAGATGACGACTGCGTCTGGTCGTGGCCGACAAGAGTTGATTCATGACCATGCCAACCAAGTGAATCATGAAAAAAGTCGGCGCGTCATCTTTAAAATCCGCCTCCGTTCAACCGAGCAACGTCATGTGGTGGAGCCTCTGCACAGAATATTGGTATCTCAAGCTAGTCAGTAAAGTTCACTTCTTTCCTTCACTGCCCGGGATACAGTTTTAGATTTCTTCTCTCATAATCTGAAAGCCTAAGCCTTTTAGTGTTTGTCCGAACTGAGCCCTATTGTTAGAAAGTGCCACGGTGGATTGATGGAATTCTCGGCGGACGGGATAGTTTTTTCGAAGGGCATCAAACAAGGTAGGACGTTCACTTGGAGAAGATATTAGCAGTTTTTTCATGTGATGGTAGTCGGTTTCTATGTCATAGACTTTGCTGACAATCTGTTGTAGGAGCTCTTGCTCTGATTGGGTTTGAGCGTTGATCTGTATGAACGGTACAATTGGCGGAGGAAGTGATTGAACCGGATTCCAAGTTGGTTCCACGCCTAGATGTTTGCAGAGGGCGGTATAAATCATCAACGTGCCATTGGCTTTACCATCAAGGGAATGCCCGGCAATATGGGGTGTGCCCAGAGTGACGGCTTGAAAGAGATCCCAATTGATATCAGGCTCATGCTCCCACACATCAATGATTGTCGGGCCAATGTGTTGGTGGGTGATGGCATCTAATAATGCGGAGGTTTCGACCACTTCTCCTCGAGCGGCATTGATGAAGATGGTTGACGGTTTGAGCCATTGAAAGGTGTCTTTGTTGAGAAGATGATAGGTGGGGTAGGGACCGTTGGTTGTTAAGGGCGTATGCAAGGTGACCACATCACAGCCCAGCGTTTCTTCTAAGGAGCAGTGGTGAATCTGACCAGCCTCTGCCAAGATGGGGTCATTGAGGACGGGATGCATCCCTAAGGCCTCTGCTTTGATTTTGACTAACTTCCCGATATTCCCCACGCCGACAATACCAATAGTTTTCCCCTGAAGCTGAAGGTCTTCTTGCTTAGCTATGAGGAGTAGGGCGGCCATAACATATTCAGCGACTGAGTTGGCATTTGACCCGGAGGCCGTCGCATATTCAATGTTGTGAGATTTGAGATAGGCCGTATCCATATGGTCGGCTCCTGCAGAAGCAGATCCTACAAATTCGACAGATGTTCCTTGGAGTAATTTTTCATCTACAGGCGTGATGGACCGAATAAGGAGGATCTGTGTGTACTTTAAATCGGCGGAGATGATCGATCGACCTGGTAGAAGTGAAAGGTTTCCGAGACCTTCGAATGCCTCTTTCAGATAGGGAATGTTTTCTCCAGCGACAATGTTGAGTGATTGTTTCATGTGTGTGTATGCAGGTGATTAGGTTGGGGTTTTTCGAGAATGT
>JAOUQB010000258.1 GCA_029879555.1 Nitrospirota bacterium
TTGAACCAGGATGTATCGTATATTTCTGTCATTATTATTCGCCAAACAGACTCGTCGAACAGGATCGGGAATGATCAATCATTGTCTTCAAAAAACCTCCGTACTCTTCATGATTCTCATCGTGCTCACCACCGGATGGGAAACCCCGTCCGTCTGGGGGCAACGGGCCGATGCCAATGTCCTCGCGGCCAACGCGGCCATAGCCTATGACGACACACGGTACGATGACGCCTTAATCCTGTTAAACCAAGCCCTCGGGCTCGACCCACAACACGAACGAAGCCTTTTTTACAAAGGGTTGGTGTACCTCGCACAAAAAAGACCGGAACAGGCCATTGCTCCTTTGCAAACCGTTCATCAACTCCGGCCAGACGACCTCGATATTCAACATCATCTTGGCATCGCGCATTTTGCCGTGGGCGACTATGACAAAGCCCACCCGTTTTTGGAGACCGTATACGAGCACGATCCGGAAAGAGAAAACATCGGCTATTATGTCGGATTTTTACGGTATCGCGATAAGCAATACGGGCAAGCCGTTGAAGCCTTCGATCGAAATCAAACCCCCAGCGCGGACATCCAGCAACTCAATGGTTTTTATCGAGGACTCGCCCTGGGCGTTCTCGGACTTCCCAACGAAGCCCTCACCGAATTGGAGCAAGTGCAACGAACCCAAACCATTTCTCCTCTCACACAAGCCTCGATTCGTATTCGGGAAGCCCTCTCCTCAGGGCAGCTCTTTAGTGGACAAAAGCGCTTTCGATTTCAGATCAGTGTTGGAGGCTTCTACGATGACAATGTCAAAATTAATCCGGACCGTGTAGGAACCATCCCCATTCTAAATCCACCCAATGATCCCAACCCCATTATTGCCAGCCTGCGCATGCGAGATACCACCGCCCCAGGATTTTTAACTACGGCCCGAGCCGATTATTCCTTCATACGACAGGGGCCCTTTGAAGCCACCGCGACATATTCCTTCTTCCAAACGCTCCATGGCGAAGGGTTCAATGAATTTAATATTCAAGACCATTTAGTCGGATTAGCCGGATTCTACCGAGGTGTCGTCGCTGACCTTCCCTTTCAACTGGGGGTGCAATATGCCTATGACTATTTATTCTTAGACATGAAGGGATTTTTATCCCGCCATACCCCCACCGCCAGTGCAACAGTCATCCTGCCAACCTTCACGCTCCCGGGTATTGGAACGGTCGGCAATCTCACGACCGCTCTCTATCGTTATCAAGTGCAAACATTTTTCCGGGAAATCGGAAATCGCGATGTTCGATTTGCCGGAGAACTTCGTGATGGATACAACAATACGCTAGGGATCATCCATGCCTTTCGAATCGCCAGCGATAAGCTCTTGTTACGGATCGGCTATCAATATGACAACGAAAGTACGGAAGGCGCGGCGTTTTCGTATAGGGGTGATCGACTTCTCACAGGCGCTCAACTTCAGCTCCCTTGGGGAAAGATGAGCTTGCGATACGATTATGATGTGCATTGGCGAAATTATAAAAACAACCAAACCACGCTCATTTTCACCGACCGTAATGGAAGACTGACTGAACGAGACGACCGCCAACAAACCCATCTGGTTCAACTCACCAAACCCCTCCCCTATAATCTCTCCCTCACGGCCCAATATCAGGGCATTCGGAGCAAATCGGATATTCCCCTGTACGATTACACGAAAAATTCTTGGACCATGATCCTCACCTGGACCTATTAACCTACTCTCCTGAAAATCCGGTGGCCTAGGAGCCAGACGGTCACCGGAAGACCGATCCAGATCAACTCACTGATCAACACACCTAAGCCCCAAGACGAAAAAAATTCTGCCGCGCCAATTGGCGAAACCCTGATGGGTCTCCACGGAAAGAAATAGCGTGTGTCATCGAATGGTGCGAAAAAGGCAGTGCCTAACCCGCCATCGGTCAACGCATCTAAAAGGCCATGGGACATGGTGACCAGCCCAAAATAGACGGCCAATACCGCGTATGGTTTGGTCCAAACAGAAATGTGCGATAATGTTATCTTCGCCGCCACCGTTCCTAGCAACACGGCAAACATGATGGAATGCGTCATGCCTCGATGACCCCACACATGCTCATAGGGAATTCCCATCAACAATCCGACAACGTCCACATCAGGGACCAGGCAGCACACCACTGTGAATATCCAAAATCGCGTGGTGCCCCACACCGACTTCATCGTTTTCCCCATGGCATATGCGACCGCAATATGCCCAAAAGCTGAGGCCATCTAAGCTCCCTTTTCTCTGCTTCCTGATATCATTTCAACAACAGGTCGGTTCGCCTGAGGAGAATATTTCTGGACTCTAGCTGTTTGAAGATGGTATCGAAAGGGTCTCCCAAACATTCTATTCATTATGATCACCCGATTTTTTTCATCAATCATTGTCCTCCTCATCCTGAGTCTCATTGGTCCCTTAGGGTGTTCCCCAATTTCTCACGATCACCCCAACACCCCACACACATCATCTGACTTACCTCAGACATCAGATCCCGCCAAAAATGATTCCTGGCATCGTACGTCGCAGTATCTCACGATGCGGGATGGGGTCAAGATTGCGGTAGACGTCTACGTCCCTGACGGGCTGAAACCAGGCCAGAAAATTCCAACCATTCTGCATCAAACCCGCTATTGGCGAGCCTTTGAATATCGCTGGCTCATTGGGCTGTTCAATGCCGACCGCCCACGTGGGATTATCGGACACTATGCCGAACGTTTTCTCCAACAGGGTTATGCCTGGGTGGATGTCGACGTACGCGGATCTGGCGCATCGTTTGGCACCCGTCCCATTGCCTGGTCCCCCGCCGAAATCAAAGACGGCGCAGAAATTGTTGAGTGGATTATTCGCCAATCCTGGTCAAATGGAAAAGTCGGCGCCATGGGAATCTCCTACAGCGGTGGGACGGCAGAAATGTTACTCGTGAATCAACATCCGGCGGTCAAAGCGATTGCGCCAATGTTCGCCGGATTTGATATTTATTCAGAAATAGCCTTCCCCGGCGGCATTCATCTGAAGTGGTTCACGGAAACCTGGACGTATATCAATAACCGATTGGATCAGAATGCACTTCCTTTTGGGGGGTGGCTCGCTGATCTAATGGTGGCTGGCGTCCGTCCAGTGGATGAGGACACGGACCACCAGTTCCTCACTCTGGCCGTAAAAGATCACGAGGTAAACTGGAGCCCGTTTAAGGAAGCTTCAAGCCTCACGTTCCGAGACGATCCTCCACCCTCACGACAAGCTCCAAACATTGATGCCTTAAGTACCCAAACCTACGCTCAGGCCATTGAGGAATCCGGCGCGGCCATCTACAGCTATAGCGGATGGTTTGACGGAGGCTATGGCTTGGCTGCCATTAAACGTCACCTCAGCCATAACAATCCTCATAACAAGCTAATCTTAGGACCATGGGACCATGGGGGGAAACGCCAGATTAGTCCGTATGCGATCGGACCAGCCACATTTGATCATACCCAAGAATTGATCCAATTCTTCGATCAACATCTCAAAAAGAATTCCGCCACCATTCCCAAAGAACCGGCTGTTCAGTACTACACGATGGGAGCCGAACGTTGGAACACGGCGACACAGTGGCCTCCACCAACAACATCAACACCACTCTATTTCCACATGAACAACCAACTGTCGGGAGAACGCCCACAGAAGGATTCGCCACCCGATCGATATCAGGTCGATCCCACTGCAGGTACCGGGCCGCATTCACGATGGAATACCTTGGTTGGTATTTCCTTGAAGGATCCTTACCCAGATCGCAAAGAACAAGACACGAAGCTCAAGGTGTATACATCTGATCCGCTTTCGGAAGATCTCGAAGTCACGGGACACCCGGTAGCCACCATCTTCCTCTCCGCAAATACGCCAGATACCACGCTGTTTGTGTATCTTGAAGATATCGCCCCAAACGGTCAGGTGCATTATGTGACAGAAGGGGAATTACGAGCGCTGCACCGAACCTCGCAGCCAGCTGAAACAAAAGCAGACGCCATCCTCCCAATTCCTCATCACACCTATCGTCGCGCCCATGCAAGCCCTCTCATTCCGGGTGAAGTGGTCCCGCTCACGCTGGACTTACTCCCCACCTCCTACCAATTCAAAAAAGGTCACCGCATCCGCGTCGCCTTAGCAGGCGCTGACAAAGACCATTTCCAACCACTGGACGGCCCACCACCAACCTGGCAAATCTGGCACGCCCCCGATCAGCCCTCCCACATTGAACTGCCTGTGGTTCGTTAAGTCAGTCGTCGCTCTTACTTGTCATCCCTGCGAGGTTTTGGCAGGGATCTCCTCAATCCCCTATATTTCCCAAAAAAGAGACCCCCGAAAAAAATTCGGAGATTCATGGATATCGGGTATAGTGCCCTTATGGCAGTCAAATCCACCAGACTGACCCGCAAACAGCCTCGCCGACAAACGACGCGAAAACGTCGACTGACGCTCACTCCGCTCA
>JAOUQB010000260.1 GCA_029879555.1 Nitrospirota bacterium
GTTGATTGCATAAAAGAATTTTTTAACGTTGCGACAGAGTCCCCATGTGACCTGCCATTTTCCCTAGAATCCGGGACAATCCATCAACTAAATTATTGCTCCAAATCGCGCCCGTCGCTTCCTGTCTGAATGGAATAAATCGTATTTGCCTTTGAACCAGAAGGAATCTTCTGCAAGAGATAAGGGCTCTGTTCCCTCCCCTAAGGGCCAAGAACTGCGTCATCCACATAATCATGTTTTTTGGCTTTTAAAAAGCCCAAGGGGGGGAAAGATCAAGGATGAAAGCTGAGGTATTTAGGACAGTAGGTTTTATAAGTATGAGGCAAAATGCCCCTGTCGAGAGGAGTCATTTCATGTGATCAAATCATGATGGAGGAAATCTCGTGTGACTCCTAGGAGGATCAACGTCTCTACGGGAAGAAGGAGTTGGCATATAATTTGATAGTATTGCTTTGAGAATAAAGGATGCATCAGAGGAGCATAAGCAGGGGGTTTTTCAATAATGATTATCGTTGTCACATTTCAAGAAGAGCTTCGCAATAAAATTTGCTCTTTCCTGGAGGATAAAGGGTATAGGGTCTGTATACCCCCGCATAGACAGGATGTGTTGCCCTTGGTGAAGGAGAAGAATCCTTTGGTGATCGTGCTGGATATGTATGTATCTGAGCCAAGCGGCCTGAAGGTGTTGAGAGAATTACGAGCCCAAAACTATAGGGGAAAAGTCGTCCTATTGGCCGGAATGTCGGTCAGCTCTTTGATATCCGAGACATGGCATTTCGGCGTGGAGCAGGTGATTGGAGGATTCCAAGGAAATGGTGAATCCCATCATCTTGATCAGGTGGAATCAGCTATCAAAATAGCACTCCATTCGGACATTGCCAAACGTGCCTTTGAATTGTATGAAGCTAGTGGCCATGCCCATGGGAAAGATCTGGATGACTGGCTTGAGGCCGAGCGTCAAATTCTAAAATCTAAGAGATTCCCTGAGGAGTCCCAATGCCCAGATCCTCTTAAGGAAGCACCAGAAGAGTCAACGGTTTTAACCCAGAAGACAAGGAAAAGTGTCTCTCGAGGTAAAAGACTGAAGGCCAAATAAGCGAGTCGAACAGCCGGGTCAATGAAGTCAAACAAGAAAATTGGGATTGCACCCCAAAGGACAAAATGGCATCAATCAGCTAACAGAAAAACGTCATTCGCTGGTTTGAGGAGATTGGGATGCAAAATATTCAACTAGTGGGACGGAAGAAGGCCTCACTGGGAGAGATGTAACAGGTGCTTGCTTCCAAGCGAATGAAAGTCCCCAACGGGTTTGCCATTATGGATGAAGCTTATCGGCAAATCTTAAGAGAGACCAAGTTCGATACTAAAATCAAAAAAATGTTCAAAGATCTCCATACGCACGATCTCGCCAACCTTCGTCAAAGAAATGGACAAATTGATGCAGATTGAATTTTTGGGGGCGACACGAGAAGTCACCGGTTCGTGTTATCTATTACACGTCGGTAAATATCGGGTGCTGGTTGAATGTGGATTGATTCAGGGCAGTCAAAAAAATGAGCGCCATAACTTTGATCCATTTCTCTTTGATCCCAAAGGCATTGATGCCGTGGTGCTTACCCACGCCCATCTTGACCACTCGGGGCGGCTGCCGTTGTTGATCAAGCAGGGCTATAAAGGGCAGTTCTATACGCATAGAGCCACAGCAGATTTATGTGCCATCATGTTTGAAGACGCCGGCTATTTGAATGAAAAAGAGGTGCAATGGGAAAACAAAAAGCGCGAGCGAAAAGGCCTCGAGTTAATTGAGCCGTTATATACCCGTAAGGAAGCGGGTGCAGCTCACAAACACTTTCGGTCTCTCGAATATGGAAAGACTGAGGAAATTTTACCTGGAGTCAAACTGACTTTGCGAGATGCGGGCCATATCCTGGGTTCCGCTATCGCCGAGTTGGACCTACGGGAAGAAGATCACTCCCGTAAAGTTGTATTCAGCGGTGACCTTGGCCATCAAGGGTCGCCCATCCTACGTGACCCGGAAATAATGACGCACGCAGACCTGGTCATCATGGAGAGCACCTATGGCGACCGGCAGCACCGGGACTGGGACAAAACCTGGCAGGAGATGGGTGAGATCATTGCCAGTGCACGTAGCGGCAAAGGTAATATTATGATCCCCGCTTTTACTGTCGGACGTACCCAAGAACTCTTGTACATGTTCAAGCGCTACTTTGATGAATGGGGTATCGGGGATTGGGACGTGTTTCTGGATAGCCCCATGGGAATCGAAGCTACCGAGGTCTATGGCAAGTATGGGAAGATCTACGATATCGAGGCCAAGAACATCGTTGAACAGGGCGGAGATCCCTTCGACTTGCCGAATCTGCATCTGTCTCAGCACAGCCAAGATTCGATGAAAATTAACCGACGGGAGTCTGGCGCCATTATTATTGCCGGTAGTGGTATGTGTACTGGTGGTCGCATCAAACATCATTTCAAGCATAATATCTGGCGTGAGCACGCTCACGTGATGATCGTCGGCTTCCAGGCCAGAGGCACCCTGGGCCGCGCTCTGGTGGATGGTGCCAAGCATATTCGATTGTGGGGCGAGACTATACAAGTCAAAGCCAAGGTGCACACCATTGGCGGCTTATCTGCACATGCAGATCAACAAGGCTTGATGGATTGGTATCATCACTTCGAGAAACGGCCGCGTGTCGTGTTGGTACATGGCGAACCTGAGGCGATGGACGCGCTGGCACATCGGCTGAAGAGTGAATACCACGCCGATGTCGTACAGGCCAACTTTCAACAGAAGCTGACGCTCTGAAAGTAGTCCCGATTGTGGGGTAAGTACTGGGATTTTTAGGATAGCCGTGATTTATGTTTATTGAGTTTTTCGGATTCGAGAGCGGCATTCAATTCTTCACCTATGAAGAGCATTCATCCGCTGAGGTAGAGCCAGATCATCAGGACACTTACCCCTAACTCATACCTATATCGCCAGACCGTTACGATCAGAATGGCCTCGTGCATGTGAGCACTCATGACCTTCATGCAAGGGTGTGTGAGTGACAGCCGAACCAGGGAAAAATCCACTTAGTCAAAAACCGATGTCGAAGAAAGGGCTGCGGATGGGTTGAAATATCTCGGAACCCACGGGCGGGAAATTCATTGGGAGCCGAATCCTGGTCCTGGTGGGTTTATTTGAACGACTACCAATGACAAGACAGTAAGACCCTAGGAACAATTAATACAGGCTTCCTCAAAAGGAGATCGGAATGAAAATTTTGGTGGCAGTCGATCCTTCACCATATGCGCGGGAGGCCATTCGATTTGTGAAGTCGGTGGATTGGCCGAAAAAATCAGAAATTTATTTGATCCATGCTATTGAATTGAAAAATGCGCCTTCTCTGATTCCGTCGGGTGGGCCTTTCGGTTGGGATAGCGTCATTGCTCAGGCAAGGGAAGGAATGGAAACGGAGGCGAGGACTTTTCTTGAGAAAATTAAACGAAAGATTCTTAAACGACACCCTCATATCATTAAATCCCTCGTGGTAGAAGGGCTACCTGGTGCAGAAATTCTACAGGCGGTGAAGGACTATCAAATTGACCTGGTCATCTTAGGAACGCGTGGTCTTTCCAACGTTAAACGGTTTCTCCTTGGGAGTACCAGTGATTGGGTGATGAGAGAGGCTCCGTGTTCGGTTCTCTTGGTTCGTGACAAACTCCGTCAGATGACGATGGGGAAAACCGCCGCCAAAATTCTTGTGGCCACCGATGGGTCATCTGGTGTTCTGAGCACCGTACGTATGCTTGGTCTGTTGACCTGTAAGACCCCTCCAAAGGTGACAGTGACGCATGTGGTGGGAAGGCCTGCCTACCTGGAGGGTTGGTATTGGGGAAAAGGCAAAGCGGCCTTTACGCAATTAGCCAAACAATTACAGGCGAAAGCGCAAAAGGATGGAGCCAGTCACCTGGAAGAGATCAGCCAAAGAGTCAAAGATCTCGGCATGGATGTAGATACGGTATTGACCAAAGGAGATCCTGCTGAAGAAATTGTTAAAATGGCCAAACGTTCGAAGGCAAGATTGATCATGGTGGGATCAAAAGGATTCATGGGGGAGAAGCCCGTCCCATTGGGAGGGGTCGTCAGAAAAATTGCTCGCTATGCTCCATGTTCGGTGTTGCTCACCCGTTCTGGCAGATCTGAGAAAAAAGGTTAATACTGAAGCGATTGTGACAGGGCCAGTCAAGACGAGAAGAGAGACTGTTTCACCTGCTCAGGGTTTCGTCTGGTGAGAATTTCCGCCATGGACTGTCTCTTTCAAAAATGTGGGACGCACCTCAATTGAATGGAGCGCGATGTCCGTGTCCGATCGAATAACGCCAGAGATGTGCTGGCATGCCTTGGATAGTGAATCCGTCCTGAAGACGGTGGCCAGTCACGTTGGGGGTCTAACTCAGGATGTTGCTGCCCAGCGCTTGGTTCTCCATGGCCCC
>JAOUQB010000261.1 GCA_029879555.1 Nitrospirota bacterium
ATGCAAATGGCCAATTTTGAGGAATTGTTAGAAAAAATTGGTGTGAAGAGTGTGGTGGTTAAAACTGGAAAATTTAAGGACCTCGGGTCGCCGTTTCGTCCTATGGTGGAAGAGGAACGGCAATTGTTGGAAACGGTGATGCATGATACGCTGAGCCAGTTTATTGAAGCTGTCGCCGATGGGCGGTCAATGGATGCAGCCGAAGTTGAACAGTTAGCCGATGGACGGGTATTCACTGGGCGACAAGCTAAATCCGTGTTGTTGATTGATGAAATTGGCGATATGCATGATGCGATCAAGTTAGCGGGGGAATTGGGTGGAATTGAAGGAACTCCTCGAATAGTCGAGACCCAAAAACCTTTTTCCTTTCAGGAATTTCTTGAAAGTACCTTTCTAGGCCGAATCCGTAGCTTGGCGCCTTCACGGTTTTCGGCTCCATTGCTCTATCTCTGGGTGGCATAGTTAAGACAAGGAGGATCGGATGACAAAAGCGGATCTCATCGAGAAGTTGGCGGAAAAGGCTCCCCAATTAAGTCGACGACAGGCCGAATTGGTGGTCAACACCATTTTTGATTCTATCCGGGACTCTCTGAAGCGTGGTGAAAAGACCGAAATTCGAGGCTTTGGGAGTTTTCGTCTCCGGCATCGACAAACCAAAGAGGGACGAAATCCAAAAACGGGGGAATCGGTTTCGGTTCCTGAAAAGCGCATGCCATTTTTTAAAGCGGGAAAAGAAATAAAAGAATTACTCAATCCTGAGGAAAAAGTCGCGTCGTGACCTATGTCGACCTCTGACCCATCACCAACAGTAGAAGATATTCTCTGGACAGAAGAGGCGCTCTCTCGCCTTGAACGTGCACCCATGTTTTTAAGGGGAATGGTTCGTCGGTTGGCCGAGAAAAAAGCCAAAGAATTGGGCTACGCTGAGATTACGGTCGATATTCTCGATCAATTCAAAAGCCAAATGATGGGGCAAATGGGTGGAGAAGCCGGAATGTCCCAGGCTGCCGATGCGATGGCTACCGGCAAACTGCCTTGGACTGCCGAAGCCAAAAAACGGCTAGAATCAATTCCGGAGTTTATGCGGAGCATGATCGCCAATATTGCCGAAGATGTGGCAAAAGAACGTGGTCACATGGAGGTGAATGTTGAATTATTTGAAAAGGTCGAAGCCTTAGGCGATCTCCAAGAACAATCCGGTCCCCCGTTGGAATGGACTGAAGATGCGCTGGCTCTCTTACAGCAAAAAATTGAACATTCGCCGCCCATGGCCAAGGAATTTGTGGCAGATATGTTGAAGCATGATGCCGAGGATCTAGCCAGAGAACAGGGGATCACTCGTCTCGATGCGGAATCCTTGCGCCTTTTGTGGGAAGCCCCCCAATCACAGGTGGCTTGGGCTGATGAAGCCTGGAAGCGTCTTCAGACCTCTCCTGATTTTGTTCGTAGCGGCATTCGAAAGGCGGCTGAGCGTCGGGCGCGGAAACTCGGTTTGGAAGAAATTGATTCAGAGCATTTGACGGTGTTTCGAAACGAAGCCATGATGAAAGCGGTCAAACGGATTCGGGCGTTTGGATACAAAGAGCTGACGTTCGATGCCTTTGATGATGCTCTAGGTAAGGTCAAACGATTAAAAGGCAATGAGCAAGCTGAACACCGCTTGGAAGAAATCCGGGACTACATGAAAACCAAGCCGGATGTCGGGGTGCTGGGAGAAGAACTGATGGGACGTTTCCGAAGTTATCTAAAAGGGGAGGGAAAATTATAAGACGAAATGTGCTTTGCCAATTTATTCCTCACCCTCCCTCCACATTCATTCCTTACCTAATACACATTCTGACCCTTCGCACCTTCCTTCGCTAATTGATCCACAATGTCGTTTTCTGGGTCTCCCGAATGGGCTTTGACTTTGACCCATTGAATGCTGATACCTGATGCCTTCACCGTTTGAGCATAGAGTTGCGTAAAGGGCAATTTCGCTCGCCAGGTCCCGGTGGCCCAGCTTTCCAACCCTTGATAATCAAAGTAGAGCGTGACCTTGTTAATCCCGTGCGCTTTGCACCATTTTAGGGATTTTAAGATACCCAAAATTTCGCCGGCGACGTTTCGATGGGCAATGGCTTCAAGAGGAATATCGTTGCCTTTGTCACGGAAGATCTCTTTGCCAGCCTGTTTGATGAGAATGCCCCAACCAATACGGAGGGAGCCATCTTTTTGAGGGAAACAGGATCCGTCTACCCAAATTTCCGTGGCTGAATCGGATGAAGCCTCAGGCCTTTGTGTGGGTTGTTGCAGGGTTGGGGTTGAGCCAGAGGCAAACGCCAAGGCTTCTTCCCGGGTGGAAAAAGATTTATATTCAGCGTCTGGGAATTTGTAGACTTGTTTTCGACAGGCGTCCCAACTGTCAAACACGCCAGTGGTCCGGCCGCGACGTACGCCATAAAACTTCATACCCATTCAGATTCAGCTGGCTTTGCCTCCGACCATGTGTGCTTCATAAGAATTATTGATGTTGTAAGGTCTTGATTTTGGCTTTGGCCATAGCCACTTTTCCGGTTTCGTCGGGATTATCCTCGGCCAGCACGATGAACGTTTCGTATTCTTGAATGGCACGTTTGGGATGAATCGATTCAAACGCTTTGGCCAAATTGAATCGGGCTTGAGCATACGCCGGTTGTAGCGCTAAGGCTTGTTCATAAGCCTGGATGCCTGCGGGGATGTGCTCCAGTTTCACCAAGACGGTTCCATAACTGTTCAGAATATTGGCCGCATGCGGTAGGATGGCCAAGGCTGCTTCAATTGAGGTTTTGGCCTCGGGAAATTTCCCGAGATGAGTGAGAGCCAGCCCATGCCGATGATGTGCTTCAGCCAGTTGCTTCGTCTCGGAGAGCCCATACTGAATGGCTCGTTGGTAGGCATCCTGAGCAATATTGGGATGTGAGGTGCCGCAAGAAGCAAATAAGGCAACCTCCCCTCTCGCAAATTGTTGCAACCCTAAAAAGTCTTTGTTTGTGGATGATGGCGTGGTCTCAAGTGCAGGTTGAGAGGCGGATCGCTCCAAATAGGAAAGAAATCTTGGATGACTCCCATCCAACAGCCGTTCATAGGGATCAAGGACAAATACCGCCATTATCAATTTGTCGTCTTGTCCATTTCGATGCCGAACATAATATTGATGGGTTGTTTTGGCTTCTCCTGTGCGGTACAGCGTGGCCGAGTCGGGGACTTGTCCTTCCAAGAGCTGAGAGGAAGTGAGATAAAATTCTCGTGCCGGAGGCAATTGCGCTAGGGTTTTTCGAAGTGTGGGGTAATCATTCAAGGAGACCCCCTCGGGGAAAACCGTGACCGCACCCACAAGTGTTTCATCTTGATTAAAGACCATCCACTGCCCCTGTTTGGTGGGCGAGAAAATTTCTTGAAAATACTCAATGCCATTGCCCCAGGCGATTTTTTGGGCACCCGGCTTTAACCAACTTCCCTGCGCGTCTTTTTTTGGCTGACAAAGGTGGGCTTGACCTAACAAATTAAGGTCACTGGCGGAAGGAGGCAACGGTGAGGGCGGAGGAGTGCTGGAACAATGCGTGAGAACCCCGACAAAAAAAATCCCGACCAGACTTTTCCAAAGAAGCGCGCAGGACGGTAATCGTTTGAGAGGCAGGAGACGGGTCGCGATCATCGGGTATTCACGATGGCTAGTGACCTTGTTGAGAAAATATGAAAAATGGAGGAATGACGAGTTATATGGTAGGCGATACTGGGATCGAACCAGTGACCCCTGCCGTGTGAAGGCAGTGCTCTGCCACTGAGCTAATCGCCTATTGGAAAGAATGTATCATATTGCTAGAAGGGTCGCAATTGATGGTTAAGGCTCATCACAAGGTTCAATCTTGACGCTCCAGGAAACCGTGGAGTAGGCTCAAATCAGGTATCCCTAGAACGAAATAAAGGAGGTGGATGATGGACAAGCAAGATCGTAAGCATGAGTCCAAAAAGCCAAATGCTCCTCAAGAGTCTGAAGACATCCAAGCCAATCCCAAGGTGGCAGAAACCGGTGAACGGTTAAAAGAAGAAATGGATGACCTGGTTGATGAAATCGATAAAGTTCTTGAAGAAAATGCTGCCGAATTTGTAAAAAATTACGTCCAAAAAGGTGGTGAATAGCTATGAGATTTCTTGGCAGTTAGCTCCATGCGACTGTTCTTCCTCCCTGTTTATCTCACAGCCCTTTGATTTCTCCCCTCGGTCCTCCCCGACGTTTGTCATCGGAGATCCATCTTCTATTTTCCAGGAATTCGATGTTGGAATGTGGAGTAGGTTGCGCTCGTTGTAGCCATCCTCAGCGTCCAAGCGGATTTGGGTCATGCCAGGTCTCGGACCGGCAGCCAATCAACTTTTCCCCCAAGGCATGTTGGTCGACTGCCAGGGCGCGATTAGGGAACAGATACTAAGGCGAGTAGGTGGGAGATCAGATGAAAGAGACTTCAACAATTTTCCTG
>JAOUQB010000262.1 GCA_029879555.1 Nitrospirota bacterium
CCGACGAGGTGATTTCTTGATTCAAATTCCGTAGCTCCTGCTCGGACTGCTGAATCTGCTCTATATGCTCCTGAATCTGCGTGCCCATCGTATTCATGACCCGAGTCAAATTCCCAATTTCATCGTGTCGCTCCAGAACCGGGACCAGCGGCATACGCCCACCGGAAAAATTTTCCACGGTTTTCACCAACGTGGTCAACGGGCCGGTAATGGATCGGGCTATGAGTTGCAAGGGAAGGAGCATGAGAATGAGGGCAAACGCGCCCCCGCCCACAATAACACCCATGAGGACGGAACGATCTTCGGAACTACTGGCGAGCGCCTGCTGCAACTGCTCGACTTCCTGACGATCAAATCTGGCCATGTCCTCCCGAATGGCGAGCATCAGCAAGCGCCCCTTTTCTGTCTCAATATACTGAAAGGCCTCATCCGAATGCCCGACCTTGACCCGCTCGATTAAATGATCTTTATCTCTCATTAACCGCTCCAGGTTGGTTTGAACCGATTCAATCAGTTCTTGCTGAGAACGATCATCCTCGACCATTTGTCGAAGAAAATTACCCAACGTCACCACGCGCTGCTTGGCCGCTTGATACGGTTGTAAAAATTGCGGTTGTTGCGTCAAGACATACCCGCGGAACCCCGTTTCTAAATCCACGACTAATCGCATAAATTCTGATGATGCACTTTGGACATGATACACATCATTCAGATGATCTTCGTCCAATGAAAATGTTTGCACACTTTTATAAGTCACCAGGCTCAAAATCAAGACCGCGAGCACTGGAACGCCAGAAACCAACAACAGTTTAGTGGCAATGGGAAGATTAATGAAGAAGTTTTTCACGGCCATTGACGGTTCACTGACCATTCCTGCCAGTCCCTCAACTTCGACACGGTGATATGACCCTTCACCCTTGCCTGAGAAGCCTGGAAGCATGACGGTAAATTACTGCATGTTCTATTGTCCATGAGAGAGCCTAGGATATTCGGATTTTTGCTGTTCGACCCATTCAAGTAATCCTTCCCTGGACTCCAAAGACCGCCCATCAAGACCACGACCTCAATCCGAGTACGCCATGACTGCTCCTGGGGATCTAGGGACTATAGCCTAACATGAGGGTAAATCCCATGATTAGGAACATCTAGCCCCCGAGGACTCCTCCAGGTCCAATTCATTTCGCCAAACCAGAGAGAACACATAAGGAATCCATGATCAACAATTTGCCCTGCCTATGGTCACGCTTGGGTACCTGTGGTGATAGGTTGGAGCAATCGGTTAATGGCGAAATTAGAATGTGAGAGTCGCCATCGTATACACATAATTGACATCGGCTGTACCCGGGCTTTGTGGAACTCGATCAAAATAGGAACCCTTTAAAAAATGGGTGAATCCTGCCTCAAATATCGTATGTCGAAAATACCCAGCCTGCGGAGCCCAATTGACTGAGGTATCGAACATGTGCCCGAGGAACGTTCCCGCACCACCGGTTGGGTCCTGTAGGCCACTCCCCACGTAGGGACCACGACCATCCGCGAGCCAGAACGTGCGATAAGACACCATCCACACCACCGTGGGGATGGGCTGGAGCGTTGAGCGAAATCCAACAGGTGAGAGAATATTGGATGGGAAAATGATTCCTAAAATTCCAGTTGGTCCATATTCTACGCGACGTTTTGCGAACAAGAAATCAAAATTCTTATTCGGATTGGGGTCGCCAGATGCATAGTCAAACAGATAGACAAACCTCAGGGGCCAATCGGT
Source organism: Nitrospirota bacterium (assembly GCA_029879555.1). GTDB lineage: Bacteria > Nitrospirota > Nitrospiria > Nitrospirales > UBA8639 > Nitrospira_E. The sequence continues at coordinate 1,766 of JAOUQB010000262.1, forward strand.
TCCCAAACTATACCCCATCTCCCCATGGTGGCGATGCGCAAAATGATTCGTCTGAGCGACCTCTCCAATTTGGTACGTCGATTCGATCTCATAATCCCATCGTTCTCGAACAGGTAAGGCAAAGAGCCGAAACCCGAGCGTGGACAACCTACGTTGCTGGAGATTCGACCCCTCATTCAATTGAAAATAATAGGCTTCACTATTGGCCCAAGGAATATGCTTGCTGGTTATCGCTATGCCAGAAAAGTATGACACCGGTGAAGACCAATCAGGGCTAACCGAATGCCGTTGAACAGGCCGTGTGACAAATGCTCGCAGACCCCATGCGTCGGATTTATGGCCACCCAGGGTCAATTGCACCCCATCAAACGTTGGCGTAAAACTTCCAAACCGGTGCCCTGCCACCAGCCGCCCTTGCCCAAAATCCATCACCACTCGCCCGATTTCGAGTTTGCTAGAGGTGCCGGTTCCAAAAATATTCTGCGACACCAAATCGAGATGTAGCTGAAAAATATCCAAATGATTGACAAATATCGGATTATGATCCTGCCCACGATCTGCCACAGGAGTACGAAAATCCGCCACTTCAAAGGTGAACCGTACAGGGTCCCAAATATTCTTTATTCCTAACAGCAGCCTCGTCCGCTGATGAATTTGCTGATTACTCCCTGCGGTGCCACGAGTAAAGCTCTGACTGAAGGTTTCATAGCGGGTTCGATGCTCAACTCCCAATTCCAGCCAATCCGGTGTGGCAGCGGAAAGGGAATTGGGCTGTTGTAACAGGATGGTCAAACGATCAAAATCACTCGGAACCTCCTTGGCAGTATGGCCGGCTCCAAATGCCGTGGTGCCCCACGAGCATCCAGCAAGGATGATGAGCATTGTGACATGCACGAATCCAAAATTTTTCATAATCCATCATTTTCGTTAATTCTGCAGGTGGGTGTGCCTTCTCCTTGTCTTTCAGACCAGAGAGACCCACGCAAAACTAATACCAATTATGAAAACAGGAGGATGCTGGTAACATTTTTTCAGATGAGGGAAGGCCAAACGATAAGCCCCTTCTTCTCGCATCCTGAGAGCCCATTCGATCGTAGGACGAACCTTATTGAGGGCCACTGATTGTTCTTTTTTTCCTTATGACCCATTCCACTCTTTCAAAGATTTCGCCTCGCTTCTTTCCTCATACGATTTCAAGCCCGCCTCAAATGGTGCCAATTCACACGTATCATCCTGTGCAACATCGCACACTGATGTGCGATGAAGGGCTAAGGAAAACAGGTTGAAGCGACGCCTATGGCATAAAAGATTAAGAGAACAAGGTGCCCCACTCCTATGGCACGCGTTAAGGCCACTGAGTATGAACTTTTTGTTTCACCTCTTGCCTTTGACATTTCCTGTTATCATTTTTATCTAAACATGGAATCCCTGATGGCGGTTGTTTCTCTGCCAGTGCTCTTGATGAACAGTGAAAACTCTTTTCTCACCAGAATCGTTGAGGAACATCATGAATGGCCAGACCGACTTCAAGGCAGACCTGCCTCACTGGCTGGGAAAATGCTGCTTGCTTGAGGCACCTGCGTACCGGCTTCCCAGTGAAATTGAAATTCCGCGATTTCTTCCAGATGCGTTTTTTCGTGATTTATACAAAAAACTAGTAGGTGTCCCAGAGGCTCTCCTGTTATATTTATTTCATCTAGCCTTTCAATGGCATGGCAGCTGAGTAGGGTTTGGCAGTGCCACCTATGAGAATAAACCCATGACTCGTCGATACGTTCTTCTCCTCATCGCGACCGCGCTTGTTTCCTTATCCATTGGGGCAGGCCTCGGCATGAAGCTTTTTCCCGCTCAAGGCATTCCCATTCGAGTGGTGGCTGATTATCTGCATGCCGTGCTTCAAGCTGATCGGACGTTTTACGCCCAACACGTCGTCGAGCGCATGGAAGCCATGTTGATTGTGAACGCGACAGAAAATTGGCGGGAAGATCGCACCTTGCCACTTCCCGCACAGTTTTTTAAGGAATCCTCACGCGGATTGCAGGTACGAGGGAAACCCTTTCGGTATCGCCTCGTCAGCTTATGGCCGATTAATCAGGAGAATGCACCCGAATCGGAGAAGGAACGGCAGGCACTCGAACAAGTTATGAATTATGGAGAAGTGACGGAACAGGAAATTGAATTAGAGAATAAACGATACTATCAAGCGATTTTCCCTGACCGCGCGGTGAGCCGCGCATGTGTGAATTGCCATAACGCTCATGAACAAAGCCCCAAACGCGACTTCAAACTCAATGACATTATGGGCGGGCTAGAAATTCGTATTCCCTTGGATTAATGGCAGCTCTGTTCGGAAACCGCACTCTTCCTGCGTCTTTTTGTCCGAACACTCTGGCCCATACTAACCCTCACCAGTAATTCACTTAAGAATCGAATGTTTCCAAGTCGGATCAATCAACGATGGAACCAGGAAGTGAATGACGGAGCGGAAGCGGAGGCAGGTAGAAGCCTGGCTGAACACAATTCCCGGGAAAGGCGTTTCTCTCAAACTGAAAGGGTTGCATAGGCTTTGGGCAGCGTGAAATGAAAAGCCGCCCCTTGCCCCATCACCGAGTCCACCCAGACCCGGCCCCCGTGCTTCTCGACAAAATCTTTACAGAGCAACAATCCCAATCCTGTGCCCTTTTCACCGGAAGTGCCATCCGTGGTTCGACCAGCCATCACCT